>NZ_BMQM01000008.1 GCF_014648115.1 Deinococcus seoulensis | reverse complement strand
ACGTGACCGATGGTGCCCACGTTCACGTGGGGCTTGGTGCGTTCAAACGTTCCCTTAGCCATGTGTGTGTCCTCCTGAGGTGGAACTGCCCGGTTTCCGGGCAAGCCTTGACAGTGTACAAGTCCGCGCGGGAAACGCAAAGAGCCTGACGGCTCAGAGTTCTCACGGCGGCTCCGGTGCTGGCCCGGGGGCAGCTGAGTAGAAGGAGGCGCGACCCGCATGAACTGAGGGTCGCGCCGACTTGTTGGAGCTTCTGATCGGGTTCGAACCGATGACCTCTCCCTTACCAAGGGAGTGCTCTGCCACTGAGCTACAGAAGCGTTAGGAAAAGCGGGAAACGAGACTTGAACTCGCGACATTCAGCTTGGGAAGCTGACGCTCTACCAACTGAGCTATTCCCGCGTGATCGTGGTGGGCAGGGGCGGATTCGAACCGCCGTACACGTACGTGAACAGATTTACAGTCTGTCGCCTTTAACCACTCGGCCACCTACCCGGATTGTCATACCCACTGTCTCGAATCTAGCACGCTCGGGCCTGTGGCAGTCCTCTGCGCTTGGAGCCACCCAGGAGAATCGAACTCCCAACCTTCCGATTACAAGTCGGGTGCTCTACCAGTTGAGCTAGGGTGGCACCGTCCCTGTTCGAATGCTGGAACAATGTCCGGCCTCTGAGTGCGGTCGCTGCGGCGCTTTTTGGCGCGTTCACTTCCGGCTGTAAATAGTAGCAGTCACCCCCGAAGGTGTCAATCGTTCCCGGCACGCGGCCGCGCCCCGCCCGGTCCCGGCAACCTCCGGAACACTGCCCGAACCGCTCTGGGACGCACTTCAGGGCCTCTGCGCGCTGCGACGGGGTTCCGCTGCCTGCCCCGGCCCGGCCCGCCCTTGAGCAAATCCTGAGCGAGTCGGTGGTATGCGCCATGTGGCGCATTTGCCCCTGAGCCAGCGGGCGTATGCTGACCCGCGCACGGGACCGCGCGCCCGCCCCGACCCGGCCCCAGCAGGCCAGAGCGGCCGCGCCCCCCTGAAAGTCCGCCCGTTTCCCTCGACCCGTTCCTGCCGCCCGGCAGAACTGCCGCCCCACCCGCGAGGTTTCCCTTGGACAGTTTCCGCACCCTGATCCCGTACCTGCGACTGCACCAGCGCCAGTACGTGATCGGCCTGATCGCCGTCGTGATCGCCAACTCGGTCAACCTGCTGCCGTACTACTTCATCCGCCTGACCATCGACGGGCTGACCGGACAGGTCGACAGTGACCCCGCCACCACCGGCATCACGCTCGGCACGGCCGGCCTGTACGCGCTGGGCATCGTGGCCGCCGCGCTGACCGCCGGCGGGTTCATGCTGCTGATGCGCCGCATGATCGTCGTCGCCTCCCGCCAGACCGAGTACGAGATCCGCCGCGACCTGTTTGCCAACCTGCAGGGCCTCGACAAGCCGTACTACGACCGCGCCCGCACCGGCGACCTGATGAACCGCCTGACCGGCGACCTGAGCGCCGTGCGCGAGATGCTGGGCTTCGGCGCGTGGCAGATCGTGAACATCGTCTCGGGCTTCATCACGGCCTTCTCGGTGATGTTCAGCCTCAGCTGGCAGCTCACGCTGATCGTCCTGGCGATCGTGCCGGTCATCGTGGGCGTCCTGACGTACCTCGCGCGGCAGATCAACGTCCGTCACCGGCTGGCGCAGGAACAGAACTCGCTGATCGCCGCCCGCGCCCAGGAGAACTTCAGCGGCGCGCGCGTCGTGAAGGGCTACGCCATCGAGAACCGCGAGATCGACGACTACCGCGCCATGAACCTGGAGTTGCTGCGCCGCAACATCGCCCTGACCCGCGTGGACGGCCCGCTGCGGTCCTTCATGAGCCTGCTGCTGGGCATCGCGTTCGCGCTGATCCTGCTGGTCGGCGGCCGCCTGATCCTCGCCCCGGACAGCACCTTCACGGTCGGGATGTTCGTGCAGTTCGTGGGGACCCTGGAACGCCTGACCTTCCCGATGCTGATGGTCGGCTGGATCACGGGCGTCACGCAGCGCGGCCTGGCCTCCTGGCTGCGCCTGCAGGAGATGTTCGACGCGCAGCCGCTCGTGCGGGACGAGCCGGGCCGCACCGACCCGACCATCCGCACCGTGCGCGGCGACGTGACCTTCGAGAACGTCACCCTGCGCTACGGCGAGAAGAACGTCCTGAACGGCGTGAACCTGCACGTGCCCGCCGGGACGTTCCTGGGCATCACCGGCCCCACCGGCAGCGGCAAGACCGTCCTGGCGCAACTGCTGACCCGCTCGATGGACCCCAGCAACGGGCGCGTCCTGGTGGACGGCCACGACGTGCGCGTCATTCCGCTGCGCACCCTGCGCGACGCGATCAGCGTGGTCCCGCAGGAACCGTTCCTGTTCAGCGACACCATCGCCAACAACATCGGCTTCGGCCTGGACAACCGCGACCTGCCCGAGGTCCCCACGAAGATCAGTGTGGTCGGCGCGCCCCCACCCGACGACATTCCCCAGACGCCCGACCCCGCCCGCGTGCGCGAGGCCGCCCGCCTCGCCGGACTGACCGAGGACGTCGACGCCTTCCCCGAGGGGTTCAGCACCAGCCTCGGCGAGCGCGGCGTGACCCTCAGCGGCGGGCAGCGGCAACGCACCGCCATCGCCCGCGCCATCGTCCGCGAACCCCGCATCCTGATTCTCGACGACTCCCTGAGCGCCGTGGACACCGAAACCGAACGCCGCATCCTGGACGGCCTGCGCGAGATCAGCGCGGGCCGCACCGTGATCCTGATCGCGCACCGCGTCAGCACCCTGCGACACGCCGACCAGATCGTGGTCATCGAGGACGGCCGCGTGACCGAACAGGGCACCCACGACGGCCTGATCGAACAGAACGGCCACTACGCCCAGCTCGAACGCCTGCAACGCCTCGCCAGTGACCTCGACGCGGACGACGAAGCTCCCCTCGACCCCGAGAAGGCCGCCGACGAACTCGAAGCCGCCCCCGCCCCCGAACAGGTGACCCGATGACCCGCCCCGACGCCACCGACGCCTTCCAGAAAGGGTTCGACACCCACCTGACGCGCCGCATCCTGAACTACGTCCGCCCGTACCTGCCGCTGGTGATCGGCGGCGTCCTGCTGGCCCTGCTGATCTCGCTGGCCTCGCCGCTGTTCGCGCTGATCCAGCGGCACGCCATCGACACGTACCTCTCGCCGCTGGCCCTGAGCGGCAACGCCGACCGCGACCTGCTGAGGCGCGGCCTGACCCTGACCGCGCTGGCCTACATGGGCCTGAAAGTCGTGGAGTTCGCCCTGCAGTACGCGTTCACGCTCGCCATCGGGTACCTGGGGCAGAACGTGCTGCGCGACATCCGCGCCGACGTGTTCAGCAAGTTGCAGCGCCTGCCGCTGTCGTACTTTGACCAGAACCCGGTCGGCCGCCTGATCACCCGCGTCACCAGCGACGTGGACGCCATCAACCAGTTCATCACGGGCGGACTGGTCAGCCTGATCCAGAGCAGCTTCATCATCGTCGTGTACGTGATCATCATGCTCAGCGTGAACTGGCAACTGGCGCTGATCTCGTTCACGGTGCTGCCCGTCCTGTTCCTGGCCACCAACTACTTCCGCGCCCGCCTGCGCGACGCGTTCCGCGAGACCCGCACGCAACAGGCCACCGTGAACAGCAAACTGAACGAGAACATCACGGGCATGCTGACCGTGCAACTGTTCGGCCGCGAACGCCGCAGCGCCCTGGACTTCAACCTCAGCAACCGCGCCCTGCTGAGCGCCAACGAGAACTCCGTGAAGTGGTTCTCGCTGTTCATGCCGGTCGTGGCGGTCCTCGGGCAGGTGGCCGTCGCGCTGATCCTGTACTTCGCGGCCCGTCAGATCCTGGGCGTGGACGCCAGCGGCGCCATTGCCGGGGCCATCACGGTCGGCACGCTGTTCGCGTTCGTGCAGCTCTCGCAGCAGCTGTTCCAGCCCATCCAGGACCTCGCGGACGTCTTCAACAACCTCCAGGCGGCCATGGCCAGCAGCGAACGCATCTTCGGCGTGCTGGACACCGAGGAGAGCATCACCGACAAGCCGGATGCCAAGACCCTCACGAACTTCGAGGGCAGCGTGGACTTCCGCAAGGTGTGGTTCGCGTACGACCAGACCGTCACCGCCGACACCCCAGACACCGACGACCGCTGGATCCTGCGCGGCATCGACCTGAACATCCGCCCCGGCGAGAGCGTCGCCCTGGTCGGCGCGACCGGCGCCGGCAAGACCAGCGTCACCGCGCTCGTCAGCCGCTTCTACGACGTGCAGCGCGGCAGCGTGAACGTGGACGGTATCGACGTGAAGGACCTCGCGCAGCACGACCTGCGCCGCCACGTGGGCGTCGTGTTGCAGGACGTGTTCCTGTTCGCCGGGACCATCGAGAGCAACCTGACCCTGAACAACCCCGCCATTCCCCACGAACGCGTCGTCGAGGCCTGCCGGTACGTGGGCGTGCACGAGTACATCCTGAGCCTCGAACACGGCTACCAGACCGAGGTCCGCGAACGCGGCGCGACCCTGAGTACCGGGCAGAAGCAACTGCTGGCCTTCGCCCGCGCCCTCATCCAGAACCCGGACATCCTGCTCGTCCTCGACGAGGCCACCGCCAACGTGGACACCGAAACCGAACTGCGCATCCAGCAGGCCCTGACCCGCGTCATGCAGGGCCGCACCAGCATCATCATCGCCCACCGCCTCAGCACCATCGAACACTGCGACCGGATTGTGGTCATGCGCAAGGGCCGCATCGTGGAACAGGGCAGCCACCACCAGCTGCTGGAAAAAGGCGGCTACTACGCCCGCCTGCACCGCCTCCAGTACGCCCAGGCCGACGCCGCCGACTGAACAGGGACGTAGGAAGTGGGGCGCAGGAGCGGTCGACACCGCACCCTGCGCCCCGTTTTACGCGCACCCTCCTACAGGTACGCCAGTTCCCACCCGTCCACACCGTGATCCAGTCCGGCGCGCAGCAGGGCCAGTCCGTCCGGGGCGGGGTCGCGGTGGTGGGGAAGGGGAGCGGTCAGGGCCTCGAAAGCCTCCAGGGCGTGCTTGGCGGGCGCGTGGCGCACACCGACGACCGTTCCGGCCTGCACGTCGTACGCCGCGCCGTACACGTTGCCCTTGCGGGCGTCCATGGACACCGCCTGCGGGCCGTCGCCGCTCACCAGGGACTCCAGGGTGCTCACGCCGCGCACCGCCGCGCCCCACACCCGCGCCAGGCCCAGCGCGTAGCTCGCGCCGACCCGCACGCCCGTGTACGAGCCGGGACCGGTCCCGATGATCACCAGATCAGCCCGCAGCGGCAACCCCGCCCCGGCGAACAGTTCACCGAGCGCGCCGGGCAGTTGCTCGGCATGCGCGCGGCCCACCTCGCGCGACACGCTGCGCTCACCGCCGGGCCAGCGCAGCGCCAGCGTCAGCCAGGGCGTGGCGGTATCCAGGGCGAGAATCACGGTGGGGGCGGGCGCAGTGGTACTCATCGCCGGGCATTCTAGGGCGCGCGGGGCAGGCGCTGTCACCCCGGCGGGAACGTCCGCTAGACCCGGTGCAAAGCGGGGGGGTGATATGCTCGATCATCATGACGAACATCGCCAAAGGGCTTGAAGGCGTCCTCTTTACAGAGAGCAAACTCACGTTTATCAACGGGGCCGAAGGCGTCCTGACGCACCTGGGCATTCCGATTCAGGAATGGGCGGAGAACAGCACCTTCGAGGAACTGTCCCTGGCCCTCCTGAACGGCCGCCTGCCCACCGCCGCGGAACTCGCCACCTTCGACGCCGACCTGAAAGCCAACCGCGCCATTCCCGACGCGCTGGCCCAGGTCATCGCGCACATGCCCCAGGGCGTGCACCCCATGCAGGCGCTGCGTACCGCCGTGTCGTACCTGGGCCTGCTGGACCCGCAGTCCGAGGACACGGGCGCCGATGCCCGCCGCGCCATCTCCGTGCGGATGATCGCGCAGTTCTCGACCATCATCGCCGCCATCAACCGCGCGCAGGAAGGCAAGGAGATCGTCGCGCCCCGCATGGACCTGACGCACGCCGGGAACTTCCTGTACATGCTGACCGGCAAGGAACCCACCGCCGAGCAGGCCCGCCTGTTCGACATCGCGCTCGTGCTGCACGTGGATCACGGCATGAACGCCAGCACCTTCACCGCCATCGCCACCAGCAGCACCCTGTCTGACATGTACTCCTGCATGACCAGCGCCATCGGCGCCCTGAAAGGCCCGCTGCACGGCGGCGCGAACGAGGCCGTCATGGACATGCTCGACGAGGTCGGCACCCCCGATAAGGCCGAGGCGTACATCAACGCCAAGCTGGACGCCAAGGAGAAGATCATGGGCGTCGGGCACCGCGTGTACAAGTACTTCGACCCCCGCTCGCGCGTCCTGCGTGACTACGCCGAAGTGGTCGCCAACAAGGAAGGCAAGAGCAACTACTACCAGATCCTCGAAACCATCGAGAAGGTCGTCGTGGACCGCATCGGGAGCAAGGGCATCTACCCGAACGTGGACTTCTACAGCGGCACCGTGTACAGCGACCTGGGCATCCGCAAGGAGTTCTTCACGCCCATCTTCGCGCTGGCCCGCATCAGCGGCTGGTGCGCCAGCGTGATCGAGTACACCGGCGACAACCGCCTGCTGCGCCCCGACGCCGTGTACACCGGCGCCACCGACGCGCACTACGTGCAACTGCAAGACCGCCAGTAACCGGCAGGACAGAAGGGGGCAGGCAACCCGCACGGGTCAGCCTGCCCCTCTTCCTGTTCCGTTCCCGCCGCCTACGCGCTGAGCGGTTCGACCACCCACGCGCCGTAATGGTTCACGAAGTGCGCGCCGCTCTCCCGGAACGCCCGTGCCACCTGCGGCACCTGCCCCGGCTGCCCGGCTACGTCCACGCTCAGGAGGATTTCCCCCCAGCCTAGCGCCTCCACGTAGCGTTCCACGTGGGCGCGCTCGTCGGTCATGCCCTGCATCAGCCGCAGCATCCGCGCCCACAGCCCGTGGCGGCGGCCGTCGCAGTCCAGCGTGGCCGCGCCGTCGTCACCCATCAGCAGTTGCACGGACTGCCCGGCCAGCCCCAGCTCCAGCAGGCGCGACGTGCAGGCCTGCACGTCCTCCAGCGACCGGAACAGGCCGTACACCCGGCCCCGGCTGAGCATGGTCAGCGGCATGGGCGCCGGACGCCCCCTTGAGGACCGTGAGGCAGAGCGGCCATCTGAGAACCGGGTCATGAACACCACCTTCGCGTGCCGGGCACGCCTGCGGGACGGGGCTGCTGCACGCAGCCCGGAAGCGACCGGACGGACGCCGCACCTGAAGTGAAGTTGACCCTGCCACGGTAGCCGCCCCGCCCACGCACGACCATAGGAGAAGACACACACCGCCGCCCCCAGTCAGGAAGGCGGCGGTGTGCGCGGTGTTCAGAGGTGTTCTACGGAATCCGTATGACCAGCCGGTCAGGCGCTCATGCCCCGGCCGCCGTGCAGGGTGCGTTCCACGGACTCCGTGACTTCCGCCTCGAAGCGGCGCAGGTGCTCACGCAGGCGGTCCATCTCGGCCACGCCCAGGTCCGGCAGCCACAGCACGCTGCGGCCCAGCACCGCGAACGTCAGGGGCGTCTCGTCGTCGGCGTCCTCTTCCGGATCGACCGGGTCGAGGTTCAGCGCGCCGTAATCCAGTCCCTGGTTCATCAGGTTCATGCCCATCAGGATGTCCGGCAGGCTGTCCTCTTCCACGTACAGGTCCAGGTCCAGGTGCAGGCGCACGATCACGCCGCCCTGCTGGTCACTCTCGGCGAACAGGGCCACGCGCGTCTCGCCGTCCTGAATCAGGGCTCCGTCCTCGACCGCCTCGACGGTCAGGCCGCTCTGTTGCAGCGCCGCCATGATGCGCTGCAGTTCCGACTGGGATGCCGTCATGCGCCGGAGTATAGAGTGCCCGCACGCCAGGGACGGTCACGGGCTCCACGGTCGGGTGGGGGAGATGGGTGATGGTTGAAGGTTGATGGAGGGGGGGAAGATCCATCAACCTTCAACCATCAACCTGAAGCCCTTACGCGTGGTACAGCCACACGCCGCGCGCTTCGTTCCAGGTGCGGTACAGCTGCCCCAGCAGGCGCAGGTGCTCCAGGTGCGCCAGCGTCTCGGCCAGCGCGAAGCGGCGCCCGCTGACGTTCAGTTCGCGGTTGAACATCACCAGCGACAGGTCGTAGGCGCTGCGGGACTCGCGGGCCGCCTCGGCTTTCATGAAGTCCAGTCGCTCGTGGTGATGGGCGCGCAGTTCACGTGCGCGGGCCTGCACGCCCTCCATGACCGGCCCGTGATGCCCGACGACCGCGCGGGCCGGGTTCAGGGCCTCCAGTTTGCCCAGCGTCTGCAGGTAGTCGCCCAGCGGGTCCGGGCGGGTGTAGGCGTACAGGCCCACGTTCGGGCTGATGCGCGGCAGGATGGCGTCCCCGGCGATCAGTACGCTCTCCTGCTCGTTCCACAGGCCCAGGTGCCCGTCGGCGTGACCCGGCAACCACAGCACCTCCCACTCCAGGCCGGACAGCGTGACGTGCTGCCCCTCGCGCAGCGGCTGCACGCGGGTCGCCGGGTGGACCCGCTCGCGGCCCCGGCGGTTGTCGGCGCCCATGTCGTTCAGGGACTCGGCGGGCAGCCCGTGGTCACGCATGTGCTTCAGGTGGCCGGGCAGCCACTCCTCCCACAGGTGCCAGTAGCGTTCGCCGCGCCCGATCTCGACGTCCAGCATATGCACGGACGCGCCGCTGCGTTCCTCGACCACGCCCGCCAGTCCGTAATGGTCCGGGTGGTGGTGCGTGATGATCACGCGGTCCACGTCCGACCAGTGCAGGCCCAGCGCGCCCAGCCCGTCCTCGATGGCCTGGCGCGCCTCGGGCGTGTCGAGCGCCGTGTCGATCATGGTGACCGGCCCGCCCCGGGGGCGGTCGATCAGGACCGTCACGTACTTCATGGGGTAAGGAATCGGGACTTGCAGGGCGTACAGGTCACCCAGCACGGGCGTCAGCAGCGGGGTGGAGGGCTCGGCGGTCATACCGGGCAGCGTAGCGCGTGCCCCGCCGCGCCGCCCGCCCACCCCGCACGTCCGGCGCAACCGGGCCGGGAACACCCGGCGCGAGGGACCGCTCAGCGAGCGCTACTCAGCGAGAGGGGATCAGCGGACGCCGCACCCGTACTCGCCCGCCGTGACGCTGCACACCAGCGCCGTCACCCGGCTGGCGTTCACGCGCACCAGGATGTTCTGCGCCTTCAGGGTCCGGTCGGTCGGGACGACGTTCACGGCGAACACGCCGGGCCGCAGGTTCAGGTCCACGGGCGTGTCGCCCGCCGCCTGCCCCTCGATCAGCACGCTGGCCGGAACGTCACTGCGGACACTCAGGGTGCCCGTGACGCGCCGCAGGGCCGCCTCGACCTCGCTGGTCGTGTCCGGGCGGATGGTCACGCGCTGCGTGAAGGTCTGGTACCCGCCCAGCGACACGCTGACCGTCACCTGCCCCTGCGGCAGGTCCGGCACCACGACCGGCGCCGTGCCGACCGGGCGGTCGTTCACGCGGACCTGGGCGCCCGGCTGGGACGCCCGGACGCTCAGGGTGCCGAACTGCTCGGTGCGGTAGGTGGTCGTGGCGACCGTGTACGCCCCGCGCGGCAGGCGCGCGGCCGCCGCCTCGACCACGCGCGAGATCTCGCTCACGCTGCGCGCACCCGCCGCGCCGCCCAGGTCCAGGGGTTCCAGACTGGCGACCGTGAACACCTGCGTGAACCCCAGCGTGGCGGGCAGTTCGGTCGGCTGCGCGGTGCCCGGCGTGAGTTGCGCGGCGGGCAGCACGGCCGCCCCGGCCCCCTGCGGCAGCACCACGCTGGTCACGAACGCGGCGCGGTCAGAGGCCACCAGCAGCGCGCCCGGCCCCGGCCAGCGGTACAGGCCCTGCTCTCCGGTGACCGGCTGGACGGGCGGCGCGGCGGGTGTGACCCGCAGTTGCAGCAGGGCGTCCGGTTGCGCCCGCAGCGGCGCGGGTACGCACCCGCTCAGAAGTCCTGCCAGTACCAGTCCTGCCCACACCCGTGTCATGTGCCCAGGGTAGTGCAGCCGGACGCGCGGGCGGATAAGGGTGTCTGACGCGCCCTTTACCTGATGGACTCCGATTGAATGGGCTGCAAAGGCCGTTGGGTCCGAGCGGATGCGAGTGGGAGAGGAAGCGGGCTGACAGCTCCCGGCCTGCCCGCTTCCGGGCGGCGTGAACGGCGAAGGCCCCCACCTGCGCAGGCGGGGGCCTTCTGTGAAGAAGATCCGGTATTACTGCAGGCGCTTCATGATGGACTGCAGGCTGGCGCTGTCGGCCCAGGCCATGCCCTTATCGACGTACATGCGCGCGGTGGCGGTGTCGCCACGCTGCAGGGCCAGGTAGGCCAGCTTGGCGGCGCTCAGGGAAGCCCACTGCTTCTCCTGGTCGCTCAGGGTGCCCAGGCGGCCCCAGGCGTTGTAGGCGTTGATCCACCACTGGGTCTTGGTGTACAGCTGCGCGAGGTACGCGTTGTAGTCGCGGTTCCCGGCTTCCATGCTGGCGGCGTAGTAGGAGTGGTCCACGGCGGCCTTCCACAGCGTGCGGTCGTAGAAGGGAACGGGGTAGGCCACGTCGGCCTGCACGGCGTACTCCTGAGCTTTCGCGAAGTTCTCGCTGGCGCTCATGGCGGCGGGACCGGCCATTTCCATGGTGTCGGCGGGGGTGGAGTCCTGCGCGGCGGCGAGGCCGGTAAGCGCGAACGCGGTCAGCATGAGAATCTTCTTCATAACAGTTCGCATCTTAGGCCGTACCCTGTCAGGCGTCCACACTCGACGACCCCCCGTGGCCCTACCGTAAAGGGTCTGTAAAGGAGCTTACCTTCACATGAGGATCACCCACGCACTGCCCCTGGTCTCCCTGATGACACTGGCGGGTTTTTCGACCGTCTCCGCGCAGTCCCAGCCTGCCCCCGCCCCCGCCTTCGCCGCGCCCAAGGTGAGCGTCTTCAAGGAACTGCGCGTCATCTCCGGCGTGACCGTCAGCCCCAACGGCGACCTGACCTTCATGGGCTCGGACGCCCGCCTGCACCGCACCGACGCAACCGGCAGCGAGAAATGGTCGTTCCTGACCGGCGACATCGGCCGCGCCTACCCGGTCGTGACGCCCCAGGGAGTCACCATCGCCGCCTCCTACGACGACACCGTGTACGCCCTGGACCCCGCAGGCAAACTGCTGTGGAAGACCAAACTCGACGGTGACATCTTCGCCACGCCCGCCCTGCGCGCCGACGGCAGCGTGATCGTCGCCACCGCCGGCGGCACCGTGCACGCCCTGGACACCCAGGGCAGGACCCTGTGGACCTACCGGGTCGGCGCGCCCGTCTTCAGCAGTCCCGCCATCGCCGCCGACGGCACCATCTACTTCGGGGCGCAGAACAACCGCATGCACGCCCTGACCCCCGACGGGAAACTGAAGTGGGCGTACACGGCCGGGTCGCTGGTGTTCAGCAGCCCCGCCATCGGCGCGGACGGCACGGTGTACTTCGGGTCCAGTGACCGGCGCATCTACGCCCTGAACCCCGACGGCACGCCCCGCTGGTCCCTGCCGACCGGGCTGTTCGTGAACGCCAGCCCCATCGTGACAAGCGCCGGGCTGGTCGTGGTCGGCAGTTACGACGGCAGCGTGTACGCCGTGAACCCCACCGGCGAGATCGAATGGACATACCGGGCGGGCGCCGGGATCGCCGGGAGCGCCGCCGAACTGAGCGACGGCAGCGTGATCGTGCCGGACCTCGCAGGGACCGTGCACGCCATCAGCAAGGCCGGGCAGTCGCTGTGGCAGATCAAGAGCGGCAAGAAGATCGACCTGGGCGTCAGCGTCAGCGATCAGGGCAGCGTGTACTTCACGACCGAGGGCGGCGGCCTGAACATCGTGCAGAAGCAGCGGCCCCTGGCGGTCGGCCCCTGGACGACCTTCCACGCCAGCCCCGCCGCGTGGGGCCGCGTACCCAGCGAGGCCGAGTTGCAGGCGCAGGCCCGCGCCCGCCGCGACGCCGCGACCGCCCAGCTGGGCGCCCCGGTGGCCACCAGACCGCCCGCCCCTGCCCCGACCCCGGCCCCTGCCCCGCAGCCGACTCCCCAGCCCGCCCCGCAGCCCGCGCCGAAACCTGCTCCCACGCCTGCGCCGCAACCCCAGCCTGCCCCGGCGCCCGCGCCGAAACCCGCTCCCACGCCCGAGCAGCTGGCCGTCACGGCCGCCAGTCGCGCGCGCGTGCTGGACGGGCAACTGTTCCTGCCGCTGGAGGAGAGCGTGGGCGCACTGCGCCTGAAAGTGCGCGCCGTGACCGCAACGACCGCCACCGTGCTGGTCGGGCAGACGGCCGTGCCCGTCACGGTGCGTGTGCTGGACCGCACGCCGTTCGTGCCGCTGGCCGCCCTGACGGCCCTGCCCGGCGTGCGCGCTTCGCTGACGACCGGGGCCGCGCCAACCGTGACCCTGACCCTGAACGACCAGACGACCCGCTTCCCGCTCAGCATCGGGAAACTGCTGCCCCTGCGCGGAAAACCCGAGTTCCTGGGACCCCTCCAGAAAGGCTGAAGTCCGTTCGTCCGGCCTGATACGGATTCCGTTTATTTCGTTGGCAACCCGGAACAGCACCGGGTTGCCAACTCCACGTCCGGAACCCGTTTCTCTCCTTCTCGCATCCGCTCGGATTGAGCAGCTTTATAAGCCATTCAATCGGAGTCCGTATGATACGGAACGGCCCCGCGCTCCCTGGCAGTTGCCTCGGGGCGCGGGGCCGTCCTGTGGGGGTTGCCTCCGGTGCAGGGTCTGCCCTCACCGGATATACGGAACGCACCCGCCTGCGTCGAAACAGGCGGGTGCGGTTGTGTGGTGGAGCCAAGCGGGATCGAACCGCTGACCTCGTCATTGCGAACGACGCGCTCTCCCAGCTGAGCTATGGCCCCACGAGCGAGAGGGAATCTACCACGCTGCCGCCCGCCGCGCAAGACCCGCCGCGGCGGGCGTGGCGGCGGTCAACCGTTCAGGACATGCTTACCTTCTCTTTAGCTGCGGTCGCTTACACTCGCCTGCATGAGTGCGCCCGCCACGCCCGTTCCCGCTGCCCAGGGCAGTGACCGTTTCGCCTACAAGTTCGGCCAGGAGGGCATCACCTTCGACGACGTGCTGCTACAACCCCGGCACTCGCAGGTGCTGCCGCACGAGGTGAACATCGAGGCGCAACTGACGCGCCGCGTCCGCCTGAACATCCCGTTCCTGTCGGCGGCCATGGACACCGTCACCGAGACGAACATGGCGGTCGCCATGGCCCGCGAGGGCGGTATCGGCGTGGTGCACAAGAACATGCCCATCGACGCGCAGGCCGAGATGATCCGCAAGGTCAAACGCTCCGAGAGCGGCATGATCGTGGACCCCATCACGCTGCCCCCGCACGCGCCCGTGGCGGACGCCGAGCGCCTGATGGGCGAGTACCGCATCAGCGGCGTGCCCATCACCGACCCGAACGGGAAACTGCTGGGCATCATCACCAACCGTGACATGCGCTTCATCGACGACATGCACACGCCCATCGGGGACGTCATGACCCGCGAGAACCTGATCACCGTGCCTGTCGGCACCACCCTGGAAGAAGCGCAGGAGATCTTCAAGCAGCACCGCATCGAGAAACTGCTCGTCACGGACGCCGACCACACCCTGCGCGGCCTGATCACCATCAAGGACCTGACCAAACGCGTGAAGTACCCGCGCGCCGCCAAGGACAGCCTGGGCCGCCTGCGCGTCGCGGCCGCCATCGGCGTGGGCGCCGACCTGATGGACCGCGCCGGGGCGCTCGTGCAGGCCGGAGTGGACGTGCTGGTCCTGGACAGCGCCCACGGGCACAGCCAGGGCATCCTGAACGCCCTGAGCCGCGTGAAGGAAGCCTTCGACGTGGACGTGATCGCCGGGAACGTCGCCACGCGCGCCGGGACCCGCGACCTGATCCTGGCCGGCGCGGACGCCGTGAAGGTCGGCATCGGGCCGGGCAGCATCTGCACCACCCGCGTCGTGACCGGCGTGGGCGTCCCGCAGATCACCGCGATCTTCGAGGCCAGCGCCGCCGCCATGGAAGCCGGAATTCCGATCATCGCGGACGGCGGCATCAAGCAGACCGGCGACGTGCCCAAGGCTATTGCGGCGGGCGCGAACGTGGTCATGATGGGCAGCATGCTGGCCGGCACCGACGAGAGCCCCGGCGAGAGCATCCTGCGCGACGGCCGCCGCTACAAGAGCTACCGCGGCATGGGCAGCATGGGCGCCATGGACCAGGGCAGCGCCGACCGTTACTTCCAGAGCGGCAGCCGCAAGTTCGTGCCCGAGGGGATCGAGGGCATCGTGGCGTACAAGGGCACGGCGGGCGAGGTCATCTACCAGTTCGTGGGCGGCCTGAAAAGCTCGATGGGCTACTGCGGTGCGCCGGACCTTCAGACGCTGCGCGACGAGGCTCAGTTCGTGCGGATCACCGGGGCCAGCCTGGTGGAAAGCCACCCGCACGGCGTGACCATCACCAAGGAAGCCCCCAACTACGGCGGGCGCTGAGGCCAGGGCGGACAGGCGGGCCGGGGCGGGGGAGAGGATTGCACCCCGTCCCAGTTGACAGACTGTCATCAGCGGGTGGGGGTAGGGTATGAACATGCAGCGCTTCCTGACCGCCCCCCGCGAACCCGTGAACGCCCTGACCCACTGGGCGGGCGTCCTGGCGGCGCTGATCATTCTGGGACCGCTGCTGTGGTGGGCGCATGCCCGCGAACTGGCCCTGTGGCCGTTCACTGTGTTCGTGGTCAGCATGACCCTGCTGTACGCCGCCAGCGCCAGTTACCACTCGTTCTTTCCCGGCGAGCGCGGCATGCTGTGGCTGCGCAAACTCGACCACGCCGGGATCTTCCTGCTGATTGCCGGCAGTTACACCCCGGTCGCGTACTTCGGCCTGACCGCCCCCTGGCAGGGCGTGGTCCTGTGGGTCATCTGGGGCATCGCCCTGAGCGGCATCACCCTGAAACTCGTCACCATGAGCCTGCCCCGCTGGATCAGCACCGCGCTGTACCTCGGGATGGGCTGGCTGGCCCTGGCGTTCCTGCCGCAACTGGCCCGTAACCTGCCATCCGCCGCCATCTTCTGGCTCGCGGCGGGCGGCGTGCTGTACTCCATCGGGGCCGTCATCTACGGCACGAAACGCTGGAACCCCCGACCCGGCGTGTTCGGCTTCCACGAGATCTGGCACCTGTTCGTGCTGGCCGGCACTGCCGCGCACGTCGTGATGATGTTCAACCTGCGCTGAATCTCAAGAAATGCTTAGCCGAATATCTGAAGCAGAACGTTGGTCAGATTGATTCGCAGCAGGTTAATTTGGCTGCCGAGCAGATATAACACTCCAAACACGACTATAAAACTGTAGGGCTGGCGCTCAAAGTCGTCCAGAGAGCGGCCCAGCGACGGTACCAGACCACCCAGAATTCGACTGCCATCGAGCAGCGGGATTGGGAGTAAATTGATGACCGCCAGCAAGACGTTAATGCTGATGATGTATTTGAAAGCCTGTGTCACGGCCTCGTTATGTGGCAGAAAGCGGAAAAGCAGGATGAATCCGATAGCAACCAACAGGTTGACTAATGGCCCTGCTGCCGCAACTGCCACCCTACCCCAACGACTGAGTCGGGCAGGGTTAATGGGTGTGCTGGCAAATCCGAATCCAACCAAAACTAGGAGCAGTATCCCGATGGGACTTAGATGTGGAATAGGGTTCAGAGTGACCCGTCCAAACTGTCGTGGTGTTGGGTCGCCCAGCCGATCTGCAACGAAGGCGTGACCCATTTCGTGTGCAGCCAAGGATAGCGCCAGCACCACTAGGACTGTAATGAAAACGCTGGGGTCGCTGAGTAGAGGAAGGAGACCGATATTCATTGCGCACATTCTATTGGGTGTTTCAGGTCAGACATTGCGAGCCAGGAATGCCTTCAGTGCCGCACGCTCCTCGTTGGGGTTGCGGACCGTTCCGGCCCGGCGTAGCGCCGCCAGGTGCGCCAGCGCCTCGCCCACGCCCCGGCCCGGCGGGACGCCCAGCGCCAGCACGTCCTTCCCGGTCAGGGGTTCGTGCGCGTCCGGGCGCAGCAGGGCGCGCAGTTCGCGTTCCGGCGTGCCGTCCGGGTAGAAGGTGTCCGACAGGGCGCGGGCCAGCAGCGCGGCGGGCCGGGTGCCCAGGTCCAGTCGCGCCGCCAGCGCCTCCGGGTCCGGTGCGGTGTGCAGCAGGGCCGCCGCGTAGGCGTTCATGGGCAGGGTCGCCCCCGCGTCCCGCCGGGCGTCCAGGGCGTCCAGCAGCGCCGTGTCCGGCAGCAGCGAGGCGGCCCCCCACCCGCGCAGCACGCCCGCCGCGCGGCCCGGCCGGGGCTCATGCAGCAGCAGCCGCAGTTCCGCCCACAGCCGGGGCGTGTGCCCGGCCATATCCAGCGCGGCGGGCACCTGAGAGAGCAGTTCCGGCGCGGCGCTCAGGTCCAGCCGAGCGGCCAGCCTCGCCCCGCGCACCAGTCGGCTGGCATCCTCATGCAGCGAGTCGGCATGCAGGGGCCGCAGCACCCGCGCGCGCAGGTCGTCCAGGCCGCCCGTCACGTCCAGCAACTCTGCGCGCCCATCCGGCAGGACCCGCAGGGCCAGCGCGTTCAGGCTGAAATCCCGCCTCCGCAGATCGTCGCTCAGTGAGCCCGGCTGCGGCAGCGGGTTCCCGCCCGGCACCGGGTACACCTCCCGCCGCGCCCGCACCAGATCCGCCGCGCGGCCATCCGGGAGGGTCACGGTCGCGTTCCCGAACGCCGGGTGGAACACGAACGGTAACCCCGTCCCGCCCGCCAGGGCCGCCACGTCCGCGTCCGGCAGCACCACGTCCAGGTCCAGCGGCGTCACGCCCAGCAGCGCGTCCCGCACCGCGCCGCCCACCAGCGCCGCGCCGCCCGGACCCGCCTGCGCCGCCAGCCCCAGCAGCCACGCCCGGTCCTCCGGACGCAGCGCCGCCCACACGGCCCGCGCCTGCGCTGCGCCGTCAGCGGAACGAGGTTTCATCCAGCGTGACCTTCACCTCACGCGACTCCCCGGCCCGCACGACCGTCAGCGTCACGGTATCGCCTTCCTTCCGGTCGATCAGGCCCGCCTGCAGGTCCTCCAGCGCGTCCACCGGGTCGCCGTCCACGGCCGTGATCACGTCCCCGCCCAGGCGGATCGCGCCGCCCCGGAACGCCTCGGTACGCGTGCCACCCTGCAAGCCCGCCCGCGCGGCCGGGGTGCCCGGCGTGACCGACCCGATCACCAGCCCCCGCTCCGGCAGGCCCAGTTCCCGCTTCCCGGCCGACGACAGCACACTCAGGCCCACCGCCAGCGCCTGCTGCTGCCCGCGCACCAGCAACCCCGCCGACACGCCCAGCGTCGGCGCGCGCACCTCCTGCCCGTCCGCCGCCTGAAGGCGCGGCAACAGGTTCTTCGCGGTGTTCACGGGAATCGCGAAGCCCACCCCGGCACTCTGCCCCACGCCGGTCGTCTGCCCGCTGGGCGAGTAGATCTGCGTGTTGATGCCGATCACGCGCCCACCGCTGTCCAGCAGCGGTCCCCCGCTGTTCCCGGGGTTGATCGCCGCGTCCGTCTGAATGGCCTTCTGCGTGATGCCCTCGCCCGCCCCGCTGCCCGAGAACCCGATCGGAATCTGCCGCGCCGTGCTGCTCACGATGCCCTCGGTCACGCTGAAATCCAGCCCGAACGGCGCGCCCATCGCAATCGCCTTCTGCCCCACCTTCAGCGCGTCACTGTCCCCCAGCGGAATCGGCCGGATCAGCTTGGCATCCAGGCCCACCGGGCGGATCAGCGCCAGATCGTACTGAGGGGCCAGCCCGATCACGCGCGCCTCCACGCTCTGTTCCTGCCCCATGACCCGCACGCTGATCTTCTGCGCTGCTCCCGCCCCGGCCTCGCCAGCCACCACGTGATAGTTCGTCAGGATGTCCCCCGCCTCGTTCACGAAGAACCCACTCCCGACACCCTGCTGAACCTCCGTGCCCCCCCCGAACATCCCGAACGGATCCTGACCCATCACCTCGTTCTCGGTACTGATGAACACCAGCCCCGGCTCGAAACGCCCCACCACGTCAATGGTGTTCTGCTCGTTCTGAAGCCGCGCGCCCGCCTCCGCCGCCACCGGATCGGCCGCCGCACCCGCCGCCGGAGCCTGCGCCCCACCCACCGGCACCTGATCACGCAGCAGCGTCGCCCCCAGACCCAGACCCACCAGCACCAACACGATCCCGACACCACGACCCTTCATGAGAGGCATTATCCGCCAGTGAGCGGACGCCGGGTGGGGACGCGCTGTGGTGTGCTTCATGCATGGACCCCGACCCGCCTCACCAGGGGCGCCGCTGCCTGATACGGACTGCCGTCTGTTTCCCTGGCAATACGGGACCCGCCCTGCTCCCCCTCGAGTCAGCTCGGACCCAGCGGCTTTGCAAGCCATTCAATCGGAGCCCGGATGACCGCCCGCTGGCATGATCGCCCGCTGATGACCGCCTGACATGGCTAAGGCAGCCTGAACGCGCTAAGATCCGTTTCACACGTTTCAACCGTCATACAGGAGTTCACATGAAGAACATCTTGACCGGCAGTCTCGGCCTGTTGGGCCTGACCGCCTTGCTGGCCGCCTGCACCCCCACCCCCACGCCCCCCACGTACGAGTGCAAGACCGGCAGCACCGTCACGAACATCGGCGACGTGCAGGGCAACGCCGACGCCAGCCCCCTGGTCGGTCCGAATTCGGCCGTCATCGTCACCGTGCGCGGCGTCGTCACGCTCGACGCGCAGAACGCAGCGAACGGGCCGACCGGCCTGGGCGGCTTCTACGTGCAGGACGTCGCGCCCGACGGCAAGGCCGACACCAGCGACGGTCTGTTCATCTACACCGCCACCAACCCCGTGACCGTCAAGGTTGGGGAGGTCGTCGAGGTGACCGGCACCGTCAAGGAATTCAGCGGCCTGACCCAGCTCGACACCGTCACCAGCGTCACCAGTTGCGGCGAGACGACCCTGCCGGTCCCCGTGGCCGTCACCCTGCCCCTGGCCTCCGCCACGGCGCTGGAACCCACCGAGGGCATGCGGATCAGGATCGCGCAGACCCTGACCGTGACCGACACCTTCACGCTGGGCCGCTTCGGCGAACTGGGCCTGTCCAGCGGCGGACGCCTGTTCAACCCCACCAACGGCCAGGGTGGCGACGCCGCCAGCAACAAGCTGCGCACCATCCGCCTGGACGACGCCAGCACCAAGCAGAACCCCACCACCATTCCCTACCTGAACGGCACCGACGCGCAGACCGCCACCCGCCGCGCCGGGGACACCGTCACGGGCCTCGAAGGCGTGCTGCACTACGCCAACGGCGCGTTCAAGGTGCAGCCCACCAGGGCGCCGGTCTTCGTGAACGCCAACTTCCGTACCGCCGCGCCCAAGGACGTGGGCGGCACGGTGAAAGTGGCGGGCGCGAACGTCCTGAACTACTTCACGACGCTCGGCAGCGCCGGACGCGGCGCCAGTAACGCCACCGAATTCACCCGCCAGAAGGCCAAGATCGTGGCGGAACTCCGCGCCCTGAACGCCGACGTGATCACCCTGATGGAAGTCGAGAACAACGGCGAAACGGCCCTCGACGACCTCGTGGCCGCCCTGAACACCGCTGCCGGCAGCGCCGAGTACGCCAGCGTCAAGACCGGCCGGGTCGGCACGGACGCCATCCGCGTGGCGATCATCTACCGCCCCGCCCGCGTGGAACCCGTCGGCGCGGCGCAGATCGACACGAACGCCGTCTACTCCCGCCCGCCGGTCGCGCAGGTCTTCCGGGACCGCGCCGGGAAGGGCGTGTTCACGGTCATGGCGAACCACTTCAAGAGCAAGGGCAGCTGCCCCACCACGGGCGACACCGACCAGGGACAGGGCTGCTGGAACCTCCAACGTATCGAGCAGTCGAAGGCCGTGCTGGCCTTCAGTGACAGACTGAAAGTCACTGACCCGGACGTCCTGATCATGGGTGACCTGAACGCCTACGGCGCCGAGGACCCCATCAAGACCATCGAGGCCGCCGGGTTCGAGAGCCTGAACAAACGCATTCCCGCCGCCGACCGCTACAGCTACCAGTTCAACGGCGAGTTCGGGTACCTTGATCACGCGCTGGCCAGCAGCAGCCTCGGCGCGCAGGTCAGCGGCATCACCGAGTGGCACATCAACGCCGACGAACCCGTGGTCCTCGACTACAACATCGAATTCAAGAAGCACCCCGAGTGCACCGGCAACAGCTGCGACAGCCCGGACCTGTACGCCCCGACCCCCTACCGCAGCAGCGACCACGACCCGGTCCTGGTCGGCCTGAACCTGAAAGCCGACGCCGACCCCGTCATTCCCCTCACGCTCAACGCCAGCGGCGACGACACGGTCACGGCCGGACAGCCCTACACCCTGACGTACAGCACGGGCGGCACTCCGGACAGCGTCACCGTCACCTGGGGCGACGGCAAGACCGACACTTTCACCACCCCCACCGGGACGGCCACCCACACCTACGCCACCGCCGGGAGCTTCACGGTGACCGTCACGGCCAAACGCGGCGCGACCACCACCACGGCCACCAAGACCGTGACCGCGCAGCCCGTCGTGACCGCCGGAGGCGTGTACTTCAGCGAGTACGTCGAGGGCGGCAGCAACAACAAGGCCATCGAGATCTACAACGGCACCGGCAGCGCCATTCCCGCCGGGAGTCTGGGCGTGAACCTGTACAGCAACGGGTCCGCCACGCCCAGCACCTCCAACGTCTTCACGCTCGCAGAGGCCCTGCCGGCCGGAGCCACCTACGTGATCGTCAACCCCGGTGCGGACGCGGCCCTGAAGGCCAAGGCCAACACCGAAAGTAGCGTCACCAACTTCAACGGTGACGACGCGCTGGAACTCGTGCTGAACGGCACGCGCGCCGACGTGTTCGGGCAGATCGGCACGGACCCCGGCGCCGGCTGGGGCGCGGGCGACACCTTCACCGTAGACAGGACCCTGCGCCGCAAGGCTGCCGTCATGGCCGGTGACACCAACGGCACCGACGCCTTCGACCCGGCCACCGAGTGGGACGGCTTCGCCAAGGACACCTTCGACGGCCTCGGCCAGCGCTGAGCAAACGGCCAGCGCTCAGCGCTCAGGAGAGCAGGAGCACCGACCATTCCGGTGCTCCTGCTCTCCTGTCGCCCTCTCATGGCGGGCCTGATCTGCCCGTCAGGCGCGGGCGTGGGTGTCGGTGGCGTCCAGCGCGGCGATCTCGTCGGGGGTGATCTGGTAGTGCTCGCCGCACCAGTGGCACACGATCTCCTGCCCTCCGGCGTCGATCATGTCCTGGCGTTCGGCCGCGTCGAAGAATTTCAGGGAATCGCTGGCCTTCTCGCGGGAGCAGCGGCATTCGAACCGCGAGCCCTGCGCCTCGGCGGCCAGTTGCACGTTCAGGCCGTCCGTGGCGCGGTTGATGGCTTCCATCAGGCCGCCCCGGCGGAGGTTGTCGGTGATCTGGCCCATGGCGCGGATGTTCGCCTCGAGTTTCCCGAGGGTCTCGTCGGTCACGCCGGGCATCGCCTGGATCAGCAGGCCCCCGGCGTGCGCGACCCGGCCGCCTTCCTCGTACACGCCGAGCAGCACGGCGTTCGGGATCTGTTCGGACACGCCCAGGTAGGTGCTGATGTCCTCGGCGATCTCGCCGCTGACGAGGTGCGCGCTGCCAGTGTACGGTTCGCCGTTGTCGAGCAGGCGCGTGACGCTCAGTTCGCCCTGCGTGCCGACGATGCCGCTCACGTCGAGTTTGCCGTCCCGTTCGCGCAGCGGCAGGTCCGCGTCGGGCTGGCGGACGTAGCCGCGCACGCGGCCGTCCACGCTGCCCTCGGCGACGATGAACCCGACCGGGCCGTCGCCCTCGACGCGCACGGTGACGCGGCTGTCGCTGCGTTTGCCGAGGACGGTGGCCAGCAGCACGCTGCCGGTCAGGGTGCGGCCCAGCGCGGCGGTGGCGGTCTTGCTGAGGTGGTGGCGGAGGCGGGCGTCCTCGACGACCTGGGTGGAGTCCATGCCCACGATGCGCAGGGTGCCGCCGGCAGCGGTGCCGCGCAGGACGTAGGAGGCGGGGGTGGAAGCAGTCATCCCGAAACCTTAACGGGCGGGGCGGCGCGCCGCTGTGGGTGGCCTCTCATTCATGAGGCGCGACCTGATGGTGGACGGGTCAGCAGTGGTGCGGACCTCGTCTGTGACGTTGTTCCCCTGGCCCGGACAGGTCGGGTGGTGTTCACGGGCTGCATACAGTACCTTCAGCCTTCTGGGAGGGCGTTCTCATAAGTGCTCCCTACGATGAGAATCAGCGAAGGCCCTCTCCGGCTGTTCTTCCCGGACCGGTCTGCCCTTCCCGGACCATCCTGCCGGACGGCTCTTCTGCCCACGCGCGTGGCGTGCAGGAGCCGTACACAGATCAGGAATGTTCCGTGTCCAGCCCCAGCGGCGGACTGATTCACCCAGAACGGATTCACCCGGAACTGATTCACCCAGACCAGCCCCCGGACCGCGGCCCGCGCGCCGCGCCCACCCAAGGAGACCATGATGAACCGCACCAAGATCCTCGGAGCCGTGGCCATGACCACGCTCGCCATGACCCTCGCCGCGTGCAACAACAAGGAAAACGCCAGTGGCGGCGCCGGCAGCACCCTGGTCATCCAGGAATCCGCCGACATTCCCACCATGGACCCCGGCACCACCTACGACACTGCCAGCGGGCAGGTCGTGGAGAACATGTACGAGACGCTGGTCGGGTACAAGGGCAACAGCCTGACCGAACTGGAACCCGTCCTGGCGACCGAATGGACCGCCAACGACGCCGGTACCGAGTACCGTTTCACGCTGCGTGAAGGCGTGAAGTTCCACACCGGGAACGACTTCACCTGCGCCGACGCCGAGTACACCATCCGCCGTAACCTCGTGACGAACACCGCCGACAGCGGCAACTGGTTCATCAGCGAGAGCCTGCTGGGCACGCCCGCCAACGCCAACGACGACAAGGCGATCACGTGGCAGAAGATCAGCGGCGCCGTCAGGTGCGACGGCGAGACGCTGGTGTTCACGCTGCCCAAGACCGACCCGGCCTTCCTGGCGAAACTGGCGTACATCGGCCAGGGCATCGTGGACAGCAAGCACGCCATCGAACTCGGCGAGTGGGACGGCACCGAGGCCACCTGGAAGGACGCGGTCGGCAAGGACCTGACCGGCAGCCCCCTGGCCGGGCAGCCCAGCGGCACCGGCGCGTACAAACTGGTCGGCAAGGACGCCAGCAGCGTCAGCCTGACCGCCTTCGACGGGTACTGGGGCGAGCAGAAACCCAGCATCAAGAACGTGATCATCCAGAAGGTGCCCGAACAGGCCGCCCGCATTCAGGCGTTCCTGAAGGGCGACGCGGACTTCATCGAGGAAGGCGGCCGCTCCATCATCTCCTCGCAGCTCCAGGGTAAGCCCGGCGTGAGCGTCCTGGACGACCTGCCCAACACGACCGCCGCAGGCTTCAGCATGAACGAGAAGATCGCCGCGGGCGGCGCGCTCGGCAGTGGCAAACTGGACGGGAACGGCATTCCCTCGGACTTCTTCAGTGACGCCGACGTGCGCCGCGGCTTCGTGGCGGCCTTCGACGTGCCCACGTACATCGAGCAGGTTCAGGAAGGCAAGGGCGCGCCCCGTAACTTCCTGCTGCCCGACTCGTTCCCCGGGTACGACACCAACCTCGAAGCGCCGGCCTTCGATCCCGAGGTCGCCAGGGCCGCCTTCCAGCGCGCCTGGGGCGGTCAGGTGTGGGACAAGGGCTTCAGCGTGAACATCTCGTACCGTGCGGGCAGCGTGACCCAGCAGACCGCCATGGAACTGCTGAAGAAGAACGTCGAATCCCTGAACCCCAAGTTCAAGGTGAACATCGTCGCCAAGCAGTGGAGCGACCTGATCAAGTCCGACAACGCGCCCAAGGAAGCCATGATCCTGTCCGCGTGGGCGCCCGACTACGCCGACCCGGACAACTTCGTCACGACCTTCTACGCCAGCACCGGCTACTACGGCCCGCGCCTGAACGTGACCGACACCGAGATGGACGCCCTGATCACCGAGGCGCGCAACACCACCGACCAGGCCAAACGCGACGACCTGTACGCGCAGATCGCCAAGCGCGGGCTGGAGAAGGCGTACTACGTGATCATGCCCGCCTCGCCGAACGTGTTCGCGTACCGTGACAACATCGGCGGCGTGAGCGAGAGCACCTACAACCCCATGATCGCCTTCTGGGCCGGGACGTACTGGAAGAACCTCACCAAGAACTGACCCCCGGCATCTCCGGACAGACCGGGCCGCTCCTCCCAGCGTGGGGTGGCGGCCCACTGCCGTTCCGGGTGGGGCCTTGCACGGGCGGGTCCTGCACCCGGGTCTTGCACTATCCTGCGCGTATGCTTGACGCCGACACGCTGGAATCCGGGGCTGCGCGCCCCATCACGCTGCTGCTGGTCGACGACCACCCGGTCGTGCGCAAGGGCACGCGCGAACTGCTGGAAACCGAGGCGGACCTGCGCGTGATCGGCGAGGCGGCCAGCGGCGAGGAAGCGATCGTGAAGGCCCGCGCCCTGAACCCGGACGTGATCCTGATGGACGTCAGCATGCCCGGCATGAACGGCATCGACGCCACGCGCGCCATCAAGGCCGAGCGGCCCGGCGTGGGCGTGCTCGTCCTGACCAGCTACGACGACGACGCGTACGTGTTCGCGCTGCTGGAAGCCGGAGCGGCCGGGTACCTGCTGAAGAACGCCAGCGAGGACGACCTGCTGGGCGCCGTGCGGGCCGTCGCGGCGGGCGAGAGCGCCCTGCATCCCAGCGTGGCCCGCAAGGTCCTGGAACGCTTCAGCGCGCACACCACGCCCACCCCGCCCGAGGACGACCTGTCCCCGCGTGAACTGGAAGTCCTGCGGGTCGCCGCGACCGGCCGCACCAACAAGGAGATCGCCCGCGACCTGGAGATCAGCCCGCGCACCGTGCAGGTCCACCTGGCGAACATCTTCTCGAAGCTGGGCGTGGGCAGCCGTACCGAGGCGGTGCTGCACGGCATCAAGCGCGGCTGGATCGACCCGCAGACCATCTGAGCGCGTGAGCGGTCACCTGCCCCAGGGCGCGGGCGTGGCGCTGCCCCCGCTGCCGCCCGGCCTGTCGGCGGCCTCCACGGTCGCGCAGTTCGCGGGGCTGCTGGCCGCGTACGCCTGCCGGGTCACGCACGCGCACGGCGTGCAGGTGTGGGTGGTCACGGACGGGCAGTTGCAGCCCGTCGCGGCCGAGGGACGCGGACTGGCCCTCAGTGACGGCACGCTCGCCGCAGACGCCCTGACCGGCGGCACGCTGCTGCACGAAGGGATGCTGGCGGCCCTGCCGTTCGGGTGCGGGGTGCTGGAATTCGTGGGTGCCGACCCGGACGGCCTGCACGCACTGCTGGGCGCCGGGCCGCTGCTGGCGCTGGCCGTCGAGGGCGTGCAGGCCCGCGAGGCCCGGCGCGGCCACGGACGCATCGCCGAGACCGTCGAGGGCCTGATGCGCCGCCTGGGCGGCAGCCTGGACCTGTCCGAGGTGCTGACCGTCACCGCGCAGAGCGCCGCGCTGGCCCTGGGGTTCCGGCGGGCGTTCGTGGCGCTGTTCAGCGAACTCAGCGACGGCGGGGCACGCACCGGCGAGGTCTTCACGCACGGGTTCACGCAGCCGTTCACGGGCGGGATCGGCGTGGGCCCCGTGACCTTCGAGACGCTGGTCCGCCGGGGCGAGGCGATCCGCTTCGAGCGGGGCCGCGATCACGAGTCGCCGCTGGCGCGCGGCCTGCGGGAACTGAACCCGGAAACGGCCGTCATCGCGCCGCTGAACGCGCGCGGGCAACCGCTGGGCCTGCTGTACGTGGACACCACCGAGCAGGTGCCCGCCACCGAGGACGACGCCCGCATCGTGCTGGCCCTGGCCGAGCAGGCTGCGCTGGCCATCGACAACGCCCGCCTGTACGGCATCGAGACCCGCAAACGCGAGGCGGCCGAGGCGCTGCGCGAGGCCGGCGCGGCCCTGGCCGGCAGCCTGCACCTCAGCGAGACGCTGGAACGCGTGCTGGAACGCGCCGTGACCCTGTTCCGCGCGGACGCCGCCGCCGTGTACGAGAAACAACCGGACGGCCGCAGCATCAACATCCGCTCGGCGGTCGGCCTGAGCAGCGAGTACATGCTGCGCGTGAAAGCCAAGGTGGGTCTGGGCGTCACGGGCCGCGCGGTCGGGGAGGGCACCCTGATCGCCGCGCGCGACCTGACGACCGAGAGTGGCGGCGGCAGCAGCCGCTACACCCGGCAACTGCTGGCCACCCACACCTACCCGTACCGGGGCGTGGTCAGCCTGCCGCTGCGGGTCGGTCCGAACGTGTTCGGCGCACTCACCCTGTACTGGACGGCGCCGCTGCCGCTCGACAGTGACGACCTGGCACTGGCCGGGGTGTTCGCCTCGCAGGCGGGCCTCGCCATCGAGAACGCCCGCCTGTACGAGGAAGAGCAGCTGCGCGAACGCGAGGCCGGGGCGCTGCTGGCCATCAGCCGCATGCTGGGCGAACGCCCCCAGGGGCAACCCGACGACGCTGCGCTGCGCGACGTGATCCGCGAGGCGACCCTGACCCTGCACGCCGGACGCGGCCTGCTGGCCCTGTTCCCCGACGCGACCGGCAGCCTCGCCGACCCCCCGCCCGGCCCGGACGGCTGGCAGGTGACGCGCTGCGCGGCGTACAACCTGCACCTCCCGGACGCCTCCGAACTGGCCGACCTGAGCGCACAACTGGGCCGTGGCCCCCGCCCCCTGACCCGCCGCTACGCCCTGCCGGTGGCGGGCAGCGCCCTGATCGTCCCGCTGCTGAGCGCCCAGACCGACGCCCGCACGCCCCTGGGATTCCTGTACTTCGATGATCCGGGCCGCGACCCGCCGGGCGACCGCACCCTGCAACTGGCCCGCAGTCTGGCCGACCAGATCGCGCAGACCCTGACCCGCGAACGCCTGCTGGCCGCCCTGGAACGCGAGGAAGCCCGCTACCGGCAACTCGCGGAGGGCGCGCACGACCTGATCATCAGCAGCGACGCGCACGGCGTGATCGACTACGCCAACCCGGCCGCCCGCACCCTCCTGGAACCCCTGACCGGCCCGCTGACCGGCGCGAACCTCCTGACCCTCCCCACCCGCGACACGCAGGCGGCCCTGCAACTCGCGTGGTCCGACGCGCAGGCCCGCACCAGCGGCAGCCGCGCCGAGATCCGCATCGGCCCGTACCACCTGGAAGTCCGGGTGGGCAGCGTGGACCACGGGCGCGGCGTGCTGACCGTCAGCCGCGACCTGAGCGAACTGCAGACCCTGGCCGACGAGATCGCCCGACGCGGACAGGCGCTGGAGGCCGCCACCAGCCGCCAGAGCGAACTGCGCAGCTTCCTGACCCTGTTCACGCAGGCGCAGGAGGAAGAACGCCGCCGCATCAGCCGCGAACTGCACGACGACACCGCGCAGGTCCTGACCGCCACCACCCGCCGCGTGGCCAGACTGGCCCGCGACCTGAGCGGCGAACAGAAAGCCCGCGCAGACGACATCCTGCTCGACCTGAACGCCGCCATCGACGGCGTGCGCCGCTTCGCGCGGAACCTGCGCCCCAGCGTCCTGGACGACCTGGGCCTGCTCCCGGCCCTGGAATGGCTGGCCACGCAGGCCCTGACCACCACCCGCCTGGAAGTCAGCGGCGCCGACCGCCGCCTGAGCCCCGCCACGGAACTCACGGTGTTCCGGCTGGCGCAGGAAGCCCTGAACAACGTCGACAAGCATGCCCACGCGCACACCGCCGCCATCCGCGTGGCCTTCGGCGAGCCGCCACAGGGCGGGGTGCGGGTCGCCATCACCGACGACGGCCGGGGCTTTACCACCGAACAGGCGCACGCGCAGGCGCAGGCTGGACACCTGGGCCTGCTGGGCCTGCGCGAACGCGTGACCCTGGCCGGCGGCACCCTGGACGTGCAGAGCGCCCCCGGCGAGGGCACCACCCTGACCTTCACCCTGCCGGGTTAACCGGAGGTCAGCGGCGCAGCAGGTCCTCGATGGCGTCCGCGAGGTGTTCGGGACTCAGGTAGTCGTCGCCGCGTGCCACGCGCAGTTCGTAGGCGCGGCGCAGCACGTCCGCGTCGCGCAGGCCCTCGGGCGTCTCGAACTTGTAGCAGGCCAGTTCGACCTTCATGCCGTTCGGATCGCGGAAATAGATGGAGTCCATGAAGCCCCGGTCGCGTTCCAGGACCTCGATGCCGCGTGCGCGCAGCCGCGCGGGGGCCAGCTGGAAGGTCGCGCGGGACACGTTGAACGCCAGGTGCTCGACGGTGCCCGGTTCGCGCGGCGCGTCCCGCCCGGCGTCCACGCGGCCCTCGTCGGTAAAGACGGTCAGCAGGCGGCCGTCGCCGGGGTCGAAGTACAGGTGGTTCTCGGCCGGGTTGCCGAGGTTGGGTTGTTCGAACACGAACGGCATGCCCAGCACCCCCTCCCAGAAGTCCAGGGCGCTCTGGCGGGTGGAACCGACGATGGTGACGTGATGCAGGCCCTGCACCTGCACCCGGCGGCTGAGGGCGTCGCGGGTCATGCCCCAGGGTACGCGCTCATACGGACTCCGATTGAATGGCTTATAAAGCCGCTGGGTCCGAGCGAAGCGAGTAGGAGCTGGGCGGGTTCCGGACGTGGAGTGGGCAGATCGGTGGTGTTCCGATCTGTTAACGAAATAAACGGAATCCGTATCAGCTGTAGCGGCGCAGGAATTCCTCGCGGGGCATCCACGCCATTTTCGGGGTGCCCTCGCTGGGCGCGCGGGTCGTGCCGTACGCGGCGCGCAGCAGTCGGAACCCCAGGCCGTACCAGCGGGAACGTGCGGGCGGCAGGTCCAGCAGCGTGAAGCCCGCCTGCGCCAGCGGCCCGTGAAACAGTGTCACGGCGAACACGGCCTGCGCGGAGGCCAGTTCCGGGCGTTCGTGCAGGGCGGCCGCCACGTCCTTCAGGCTCCGCACGTAAGCGCGGTACGCGCCCAGTTGACTGCGGGCGGCCAGTCCCACGACACGCGGCGAGTGCAGGTGCAGTTCGGCGGTGGGCGTGCCGGGCGGCAGGGGCAGCGGGGCGGGCGCGTGGTCCAGCGGCGCGACCCGCATGACCGCGTCGGCGCGGGCGGTCAGGTCGATCACGCCGTGATCGCGCGCGAAGCGGTCCTCGACCACGCGGGTGTACGCCAGGGTCAGCAGGTCGCGCGGCGTGCCGGTGCGGGCGTCCGGCAGGTCCCGCAGCGGCACGGGCCGGTAGCCCAGTGCCCGCCACGCCGTCAGGGTGGCGTTCAGGTCGGCGGGCGGGACGCTGCGTAGCGCGCCGGGTTCAGGGCGTCCCTCGGGCGCGGGCAGGGGCCGCAGCCCACGCGCCAGCAGGCCGCGCAGAGCCGGTACGCTGTCCGGCGCGGCCCAGCTCGTGACGGCCTGCCCGGCCACGGCTTCCAGCAGGGTCAGGTCGGTGGGGTCGCCCGCGCCTGCCAGTTCATGCCCGGCCAGCGCGGCGGCCCGCACGCCCTGCGGGTCCAGGCGGGCCAGGGCAGGGGAGATCAGCAGGGTCGCGGGCACGCCCTCCAGCGCCGTCAGGGCCGCGTGCAGCGCCGGAACGTCCGCGACCGGCACCAGCAGGGCCACCTGCGGCGCGCCCGGATGCCCGCCGTGCCACGCGCCACCCACCCCGGCCCGCAGCGCCAGCCGCAGCAGCAGCCCCTGTGCGGCGCGGTCGTGGGTCGCGCGTTCCTGCGGACTGTGAGAGGAGGCCATGCCGTGAAATCTACTGCACCCGGCGCACCCCGGCAGGTGATCATGAGCCCGGCGTGGCGGGTGACCGTGAGGGCTGCCAGGGGTATCCACCGAAAGTCGGGGGACACTCTCATGTCTGGCGTCGTATGCTCCTCGGAGCGATGCTTCAGGATTCCTTAAACTTGTACGGGCTCCGGACCTCCGGCCCACGTGGCGGCCGGGCATGAAACCGCTGCGGATCGGGCTGTTCACCGACACGTTCCTGCCGGACCAGAACGGCATCGTGACCAGTGTCGCCCTGCTCAGCGACGAACTGCGCGCCCAGGGACACCACGTCGACGTGGTCGCCCCGGACTTCCCGGAACACGTGGACACCCGCAGCGACGTGGTCCGCGTGGACAGCCTGCGTTACATGTTCCTGCCCACCTACCGCCTCGCGTGGCCCACCCGCCGGGACTTCCAGCAGAAGTACGACGTGGTGCACACCCACACGCCCCTGACCCTGGGACTGGCAGGCGCCCGGCTGGCCCGCAAGTGGAAGGTGCCGCATGTCGCCACGTACCACACACACATCGAGGCGTACACGCACTACGTGCCGGGCGTGACGGCCCTGCAACGCCACACGGGCGTCGTGACCCGCGTCATGAGCCTGCTGTACGGCCGCGCCGACGCCGTCATCACGCCCACCGCCGGCATGATGGACGTCCTGCGCGCCATGCGCGTGCGCAACCCGGTCGTGATTCCCACCAGCATCGACCCGCGCGTCCTGCGGGCCGCCCCGCCGGTCGAGAACCCCTGGCCCGCCGGGAAACGCCGCCTGCTCAGCGTGGGCCGCCTCGCGCGCGAGAAACGCTTCGATCACGTGCTCGACACCCTGACCGGCCTGCCCGACGCGCACCTCGTGATCCTGGGTGAAGGACCGGAACGCCAGCACCTGGAAGCGCACGCCGCCCGCATCGGCGTGACCGACCGCGTGACCTTCCTGGGCATGCGCCCCTGGGAGCAGATCGGCGCGTACTACCGTCTCGCGGAACTGTTCCTGTTCGCCAGCGACACCGAGACGCAGGGCCTGGTGCTTCAGGAGGCGCAGCTGATGGGCGTGCCGGTCGTGGCGGTCGGTGCGCGCGGCACCCTGAGCGGCGTGGCGCACGAACGCAGCGGGTACCTCGTGGCGCCGGCTGACGTGAACGCCCTGACCCGCCACGCCCGCGACATCCTGGAGAGCCCGCAGCTGTGGGCGCAGCTGTCGGCCGGCGCGCGCGCGTTCGGTTCGTCCACCACCCCGGCCGGCGTGGCGCAGCAGGTGCTGGACGTGTACGCCGACGTGCTGGGCATGCCCACCCAGGTCACCTTTCCGGGCGAGCCCCTTCTGACTCCGCGAAATACCCTCGCGTATGACCAGTGATGTTGCGCAGGTGCTGCCACGCGAACGGCAGCAGGCCGCGCTCCAGCCGCCGCGCGCTGGTCTCCACCAGTGCGCCCGGCACGAACGCCACCTCGCCCAGCCGCGCGATTTCCTGACCCAGGATCACGTCCTCGTAGGCTTCCACGTCCGGGTACCCGCCGGCCAGCAGCGCCGCCCCGCGCGAGTACGCCATGTTCGCGCCCGCCAGGTTGGGTTTCCCCACGATCCGGCAGGCGTGCAGGAACGCGCTGTACCCGGCGCCCGACAGCCGCGACCAGTGCGGCGCGACCCCGCAGAACCGCATCGGGCCGTACAGCGCCGCGCGGCCCGGCGCGGCCTCACTGAGCTTCTCCAGCCACTGCGGACTGGGCAGCGAGTCCGCGTCGGTCGTGGCGACCCACTCGCTTCTTGCGGCTTCCAGGCCCATCTGGCGGGTGCGGGCCACGCCCGGCTCCTCGCAGCGCAGCACGGTCGCGCCCCAGGCCCGCGCGACCTCCACCGTCCGGTCGGTGCTGCGGTTGTCCACCACGATCACCTCGTCGGGCGCGTGGCGCTGCCCGGCCAGCGCGCGCAGCGTCAGGGGCAGGTAGACCTCCTCGTTACGGGCGGGAATGACGACGGTGAATCCGGGCACGCGCACAGGCTAGCAGGCCCGCGCGCCCCTCATGCCCACTTCATGAGGACCGCGCGGCACCCGGCCGCCCCGCAGGCGTCAGAATGGCAGGCGCCGTGACCTTCCGAGACCGCCTTCCCCTCCGCCCCGGCACGGCGCGCGCCGTGACTGCCGCCGCCTTCTCGCTGGCCTGCGCGGAGATGATCCGCTCGGGCCTGTACCTGTCGTACCTGGGCCAGAGCACCCTGGCGCAGGACGCCCTGGGCATCACGCCGTCCGTGGTGGGCCTCGCGTGGGCGCTGCATATCGGCGCGGACACCGTCATGCGCGGCCCCGCCGGACTGCTGATCGCCCGCTATGGCCTGCGCCCGGTCATGATCGCCGGGGCGGGCCTGAGCCTGCTGGCCCTGGCGCTGCTGCCCGCCGCGCACGCCGCCTGGGCCCTGCTGCTGATCGCCGCGCTGCACGGCGTGGGCTTCAGCGCCGCGTGGCCCGGCGCGATGAACCTCACGGCGGACTCCACCACGGACGGCGTGCAGGGACGCGCCCTGACCGCCGTGTCCATGGTGATCCTGCCGTTCATCGGGCTGGGGTACTTCCTGTTCGGCACGCTGCGCGGCGCACCCCTTCAGAGCGTGTACCTGCTCAGCCTGGGCGTGCTGGGGCTGTCGCTGCTGGCCGCGTTCCTGCTGCCGGCCCGCGCCGTCCGTGGCCCCGCCCGCGAGGTCATGAACGCCGGGGCACGCCGCGAGGTGCTGCGCCGCCTGCGCCCGCTGCTGCCCGCCGCGCTGATGCAGACCGTCACGCTCTCGCTGTTCGGACAGGTGCTGTTCCGCGTGACCGACGAACTGAACCTGACGTACTGGACCATGATCGCCATTCTGGTCACGGGCGGGGCCGCCGCGTTCGGCAGCCTGCCGTTCATCGGGAAGGTCGCCGACCGGGGCCGCGCCACCCTGACCCTGACCGCCGGGTTCGGCCTGATCGCGCTCGGCATGGCCGGTATCGCCCTGCTGCCGCCCACCTGGGCGCTGTTCCCGCTGGCCGCGCTGGTCGGGCTGGGCTTTGCCGGCGTGCAGCCCGGCTGGGGCGCCCTGGTCACCCGCACGCTGCCTGAACCGCAGCGGCCCGCCGCGTGGGGCGTCCTGATGACCCTGGAGAACATCGGCACGGCCGTCGGGCCACTGCTGGGCACCCTGGCGTTCGTGCAGCTCGGCGCGCGCGGCCCCTTCGCGCTGGGCGCACTGCTGGCACTGCTGGCCACCGTCTTCTACGTTCTGTTCCGCCACGCCTTCCCACCCGCCCAGCGGACCGACGCACCCGTGACCGGCGCGGGCGAGGTGACCTCCTGAGCCGCCTACCGGGTGCCTCGCCGGGCCGCCGGGCGCTGACCTGGGTGGGCGGCTGCCTGGGCCTGCTGGCCCTGACGGACCTGTTGGGCCGAGCCGCCGGACTGGGTGCCCTGGGCGCCGGTTCCCGCCACGCCCCTAGGGTCGCCCTGACCTTCGACGACGGCCCCGGCCCCCGCACCCCGGACCTGCTGGCCGTCCTGGCCGAGCACGGGGCGCACGCCACGTTCTTCGTGACCGAACCCGCCTGCCGCGCCCACCCCGAGGAGCTGCGCGCCCTGCACGCGGCCGGGCATCAGGTCGAGGCGCACGGCCGCTGGCACCGCCACGCCCTGCTGCTGCCCCCCTGGCAGGAGTGGGCGCAGGTCGCCTGGCACCCCCGCGCCGACCAGAGTGGCCCGCACCTGTACCGCCCCCCCTACGGCGGCCACAGCCCACTGACCCGCCTGCTGGCCCGCCTGACCGGCCGCCAGATTGCCCTGTGGGACGTGGAAAGCCGCGACTGGACCGCCCTGCCCGCCGGGGAACTGGCCGCGCAGACCCTCGCCCGCACCCGCCCCGGCAGCGTGATCCTGCTGCACGACGGCCCGCAGGTCACGCCCGAACTGCTCGGCGCCCTGCTGACCGGTCTGCGCGAACGCGGCCTGAAGCCGGTCACTCTGAACGACCTGCACCCCCACCGCATCGGCCTGCGTGAGGGCTGGACGCGCCTGCGCGGCAGTTACGGCGGGTAGGCGGGCAGCAGGAAGCGGACGGCGGGAACAGAAAAAGCCCTCTCCGTTGTGGAGAGGGTTGGGCGAGGGGTCTTTCCCCCGTCAGCTGATCGGGGGTTTGCTGACGCGTTGACGGCCCGCCAGGGCACGGCCCAGCGTGACCTCGTCGGCGTATTCGAGTGCGCCGCCCACCGGGAGTCCGTACGCGATGCGGCTCACGACGGCGCCCAGCGGTTCGAGCAGCCGCTGGAGGTACAGCGCGGTCGCGTCTCCCTCGACCGTGGTGCCGGTCGCCAGGATGACCTCCTGACCCTCCTGCACGCGCGGCAGTAACGGGCGGATGTGCAGTTTGTCCGGCCCGACGCCGTTCATGGGGCTCAGGACGCCGTGCAGCACGTGGTACAGGCCACGGTACTCGCCGCTGCGTTCGATGGCGATCACGTCACCGGGTTCCTCGACCACGCAGATCAGGTCCTGATCGCGGGTCGGGTCGCTGCACACGTCGCAGCGGTCGGCGTCCGTGATGTTGAAGCACACGGGGCAGGTGTGCAGGTCACGCTTGGCTTCCAGCAGCGCCCGCGAGAGCCGCTCGATGTCCTCGCGCGGCTGCTCGAACAGGTGAAACGCGAGCCGCTGCGCGCTTTTCGGGCCGATGCCCGGCAGGCGCGACAGTTCCCGGATCAGCGAGACCAGCGATGGAGGGTACTTCAAGCGCCCCTCAGAATCCGGGGATGCCCAGGCCGCGCGTGGCGTCCTGTTGCAGGGCGTCGGCCTTGGCGCCCGCGTCCTGCAGGGCCACCAGGATCAGGTCTTCCAGGGCTTCCACGTCGTCCGGGTCCACGGCCTCGGGCTTGATCTTCAGAGCCGTGACCTTCCCGTGGCCGTTCATGGTGACGGTGACCAGTCCGCTGGCGCTGCCTTCCACGCTCTTGGCGGCCAGGTCGTCCTGAATCTTCGCGGCAGCGGCCTGCGCCTGCTGCATCTGCTTCATCAGCTTCTTCATGTCCATGACACGCAGTCTAGCGGGCCGGGGCAGGGGAGAAGGTGGCGCGCGGCGCGGATGGGCAGAAACCGGCTTTACAGCGCGGGCGTGCGGGTGCCCTTGGCGCGGCGGTACAGTTGCGCGGGGCGGCCCACGCCGCTGCGGCGCTCACCGCTGACGGTCAGGGTGCCCTGCGACAGCAGCCGCTTGCGGAAGTTGCGTTTGTCCAGTTTGCGGTTCAGGATCGCCTCGAACACGCCCTGCAACTCGGGCAGCGTGAAGGTGTCGGGCAGGAATTCCAGCGCCAGGTTCGCGTACTCCAGGCGCAGTTGCAGCCGGGCCAGGGCGCGGTCCAGGATCGCCTGGTGATCGAAGGCGAGGCGGGGCGGGTGGTGCGCGCGGACCCACTCGGCGCCCAGGGTGTGCCCGCCGCCGCTGACGCTGACCGTGCCGTGCGGCAGGACCGCGAGGTGCGCGACGCTGACGATCCGGCCGCGCGGGTCGCGGTTGACCTCCCCGAACGTGAAGAACTGTTCGAGGTGCCTGGGTTCGAGTTCCACGCTGGTCTCGGTACGCAGTTCGCGCAGGGCGGCCTCGTGCAGTTCCTCGCCGGGGTGGACGAAGCCGCCGGGCAGCGCCCAGTCGCGGGCGTGCGGCAGTTCGCCGCGTTGCACCAGCAGCACCATCAGTTCCCCGGCGTGCATGGCGAAGGCGGCGACGTCCACCGCGAGGCCGACCTGGGTGGCCTGCGGGGGAAGGGCGAGGCTGTTCATCCCTGAATGCTAGGGTTTGTGTCCCTGGTACGTCAAGGATAAGTGTTGCCCCCCTGCCCGCCGGACGCCTACGCCAGCGCGTTTCAGGTCAGGTTTTGGGTGGAGAGCGGCAGCGGCCCCGCCTGCGTGGGCGCCGGGGCTGGCCGCGCCGCCCGCGCCTCGGCCAGTGACACCAGCACGTGCGCGCGTAGCAGCTCCGCCGTGCTCCACGCCTGGAAGGGGCACCCGCCGGGCCGCAGGCTGTCCCCGGCGAACACCTCGGACACGTGCCCGATCCCGGCCTCCCAGACGTGCCCGGTCAGGCCTGCCAGGGCCGCGCGCGCCCGCCGCACCTCGCCGCGCGAGAGCAGCAACTCCACGAACGCCGTCAGCGGCCACGGCCACACCGTCCCCTGGTGGTACGCGGCGTCCCGCTGCACCTGCGCCCCCCCGTAATTGCCGCGGTAACGGGCGTCCAGCGGCGAGAGTGTGTGCACCCCGACCGGCGTGAGCAACTGCGACTCGACCTCGCGGATCACGCGGTCCACCTGCGCGGGCGTGGTGGGCGTGTCCGGCAGGGCCAGCGCCAGCGCCACGTTCGGGCGCACGCTGCGGTCCGGGGTGCCGTCGGCGGCCAGGGCGTCGGCGTACGCGCCGCCCTGCCAGAAGGCCGGGAAGGACTCGCGCGCGCGGGCCAGGGCACCCACGTACTGCGGGCGTTCCCCCAGCGCGTCCGACAGCCGCGCCTCGGCCCCCAGCGCCGCCAGCCACAGCCCCTGCACCTCGACTGGCTTGCCGTGCCGGGGCGTGACCACCCAGCCCTCTATCTTCACGTCCATCCAGGTGAGCTGCACGCCCGCCTCGCCCGCCAGCAGCAGCCCGTCGCGGTCGTCCACGCGGATGCCGTGATCCGTGCCGCGCAGGTGCCAGTCCAGCAGTTCCCGCAGCGCCGGCAGCGACGACCGCGCAAACTCCAGGTCGCCGGTCACGCTCACGTAGCGTTCCAGCGCCACCGCCAGCCACAGCGCGCCGTCCACCGTGTTGAAGCCGGCCCCGCCGCCGTCGTCATGGAAGTTGTTGGGCGTCAGGCCCCGGCGCAGGCTGGCCAGGAACGTGCCCAGCAGGTCGCGCGCCTCGGCGTGCCTGCCGGTCAGCAGGGTCAGGCCGGTCAGGGCGATCATGGAATCCCGGCCCCAGTCCGCGAACCACGGGTACCCGGCGATCACGGTCACGCCCGCCGGTCGCTCGCGCCGCACCAGGTAGGCGTCGGCGGCGACGGCCAGCGTGGCGACCAGTTCGTCGCGCACGCCGCTCGTGTCCTGCGCCCGCAGCGCCAGCTCACTGCGCCGCGCGGCCTCCTGCGCGTACGCCGCCCAGGGGTCCACGACCGCGTGCCCGGCCGTCGCGGGCGTCACGCCCTGCACGACCAGCGCCACGCGCCCCCCGCCGGCCGGAAGGCTGACCTCCCACAGGTCGCTGCCCAGCGTCACCTCGTGGTCCGGTTCGCCGCGCGCCGCGTCGTGCCGGTAGTACACCCGCTGCGGGTGCGGTTGCGGGGTCAGCGCGTCGATCACGGCGCCCGGCGCGTGCAGCGTGGCCCGCGTGAACGGCCCCCCGTCCGCACTGCCGCCCGCACCGCCGTCCGCGCCGCGCACCGTCACCTCGCGCCCCCCGGCGCTGAAGTGCAACTCCGGCACCCGCGCGTGAACGTGGTGCATGTCGCGGTTCACGAACAGCCCCCCCAGGCGCAGCGTGACCGGCTCGCGGCTCTGCACGTCGTACAGGAACACGGCCGCGCCGGAAGCGGGCGGCATGAACACCCGGCGCCGCACCCGCACGCCCGCGAACAGCTGCTCACGCTCGGGCAGCAGGTCCCACACGGCCGCGCCGGTCAGCAACTCCAGCCCGCGGCCCTCGAACACGCCGGGCGCGATCTCCAGCGCGTGCAGCGTCGCCTCGCGTCCCGCGACGTGCAGGGTTTCGAGCGGCGAGACGAACAGTGTGCGGCGCCGCACCGGCGGCTGCTCGCTGACCACCAGCCCCGAGTAGCAGCGGGTGGGCACGCCCGCCACGCTGCCCAGCGCGAAGCCCCCCAGCCCGTCGGTCAGCAGCACCTCCAGATCCGGGTCGCGGGCCGCCAGTGGGCCGTACGTGTACGCCGAGACGGGACCGGGAGTGGCGGGACGGGCAGGGCCGGAAGTTGAGGAACCGCTCATGCACACAGCATGGCAGACGCCCGGTGAGTCCGGCGCAGTGACCCTGCGTGATAGACTGAGGTTCATTCGCCCGCGACCTGTCGTGGGCAACAGCCGCCCGGACGGCCAGCGTGCACCGGGCGCGTAAGAGGTGATGAACATAGCGAAAGAACACAAGGTCAACGAGCAGATTCGTGTGCGCCAGATCCGGTTGATCGGCGCGGAAGGCGAGCAGGTGGGCATCATTGACACTCGCGACGCCATGAACATGGCCCGCGAGGCCGGGATGGACCTCGTGATGGTCAGTCCGCAGGCTGTGCCCCCCGTTTGCCGCCTGCTCGACTATGGCCGGTTCCGCTACGAGCAGCAGCAGAACGAGAAGGAAAACCGCAAGCGCGCCCGCGCCCAGGAAGTCAAGGCCATCAAATTCCGCGTGAAGATTGACGGCAACGACTTCAAGACCAAGACCGGGCACGTGCGCCGATTCCTCGAGGAAGGCCACAAGGTCAAGGTCACCATCATGTTCCGCGGGCGCGAACGCACCCACCCGGAACTCGGTGAGCGCATCCTGGTGCGCGTGGCCGAGACGCTGGCCGACATCGGCGCTCCCGAAGGGACCCCCAGCATGATGGGCATGGACATGAACATGATCATGACCCCCAAGGCTGCCCCGGCCCCCAAGAAGGAACGCACGGACGACGCCCAGGCGGAAGGCGCGCCCACCACGGCCGCCGCCCCGGCCGAAGCTGCCGCCAAGGCCGACGTGGCCGACGCGCCCGCCGCTGCTCCCAGCGAAGCCGCCAGCGCCTGACCCCCGGTCAGACCACCCACCGCTGAGCATTGACCCAGCACAGAACGCGCGGCCTGCCCTGTACCGGGGTGGGCCGCGTTTCTGTCGGAATGATCGGCACGTATGAATGGACGCTCAGTGCGCCAGCAGCCCGTATTGTTGCCCGTCCCTCAATCCCCCGGATGCTTTATTTTATAAACTATCGTCCGATCCGGGCAGGGCTACCCTGACCCGCCCACCCCAAGGAGAACCCACCATGATCAAGATGTACACGACCAGCTGGTGCCCCGACTGCCACGCCACCAAACGCGCCCTGACCAGCAAGGGCCTCGCCTTCGAGGAAATCAACATCGAACAGGACGACCAGGCCGCCCAGTACGTCATGAGCGTCAACGGCGGCAAACGCAGCGTCCCCACCCTCGTCCACGGCGACGTGGCCGCCAGCCTCAGCGGCTTCCGCCCCCAGAAACTCGACGCCTTCCTCGCCGAAGCCGGACTGTAAGACACGTCGAAAGGAGAAGGTTGATGGTTGATGGAGGACACCCCTCTATCAACCATCAACCTTTGACCATCACCCCCTGCGCAGTCGGGCGGCCTCGCGCGCAGTCACCACGCCGTCCTCTGCCACCGTGTACGCCCAGACGGTCAGCACATCCGGCGTGATCTCCAGGCGCAGGAAACCCGGCTGACCGTACGCCGCGAAAGCCGCCGGGCGCGTCCCGACCGCACCACCCCCCACCTCGCCCGCCGCGCCCGACACGGCCGTCCACGTGCCCGCGCAACCCGGCTGCGGCGCGAAAACCTCCAGCGCATGCACATGCCCGCTGAGAATCACGTCGGCCACTCCGCACGCCGCGCCGTACAGGTCCCGCACCGCGCCGCCCCGCTGGAACGTCAGCGGCAGACCGTCGTACTCACCGGCGTTCCCGTGCCGCCCGTTACTGAACAGCGGGTGATGCCCCAGCACCAGCCGCCAGCGCGCCCCGCTGCCCCGCACCGCGCCCGCGAGCCACGCCCGCTGAGCGGCGTCCCACGCGCCACCCGGCCGCTCCGCAGGGCGCAGGCCCGGCAGGTACGCGGCCAGCGGCGCCGTATCCACCGCGAAGAACTCCGCCAGCGCCCCCACCGGCGCGCGGTACGAACGGCCCGGCATCACCCACTGCGCGTTCAGCCGCGAATACGCCACCTGAACCTCCGCCCCGCGCGCATCGGCACCGTCACCGCCCACCAGCCACGACTCGTCATGATTGCCCGGCACCATCAGGAACGGCACGCCCAGCGGCCCGTACACGTCCGCGAACCGCTCCCGGAACAACGGCGAATTCACGTCCTCCGGCCCCGCCGGGTAGAAGTTGTCGCCCAGCCCCACCCCCAGGTCGCAGCCCTCCCGCGCGCAGACCTGCCGCATGGCCGCCGCCACCCGCCACTGCACGTCCGTTCCCGTGCCCTGATCCCCCATCACCAGCACCCGCAGCTGATCAGCGGGCAGGGCCGGGAGCGCCGCCTGCACGTCCGGTACGGGCATGGTGCCCGTCAGAGCAGGCGCGCACGCTCCCAGCGTGACCCCCAGCAGCAGACCCAGCGCACCCCTCCACAAAGTTGGCAGCATGACTGCAATGTGACGCTTAGAGTGATCTCACGCAACAGCCAGGAGGGAACCATGAACGACTACATCAACGCCATCCGCAACAACTACGCCAACTTCCAGGGCCGCGCCCGCCGCCGCGAATACTGGATGTACACCCTCATCAACGCCATCATCACGTTCGTGCTGGCCATCCCGCTCTTCAGCGTCGTGATGGCCCTGATCGCAGAGGCAGACGCCAGCGCGGACCCCGGCGCCGCCCTGACCGGCACCACCCTGATCTTCGCCACGATCTACGCGCTCTACGCACTCGCCACCTTCATTCCCAGCCTCGCCATCGCCGTGCGCCGCCTGCACGACACCGGCAAGAGCGGCTGGTGGTACCTGCTGAACCTCGTGCCCATGGGCAGCCTCGTGATCTTCATCTTCACAATCCTCGACAGCGAAAGCGGCAGCAACAAGTGGGGCCCCAATCCCAAAGGCCTGACCGATGGCGCCGCCATTCCCGCGCAGAACTCCGCGCAGAACTGGTAAGCCTCCGCCCCAAACGCCGCCTCCGGTCACCTGGGGCGGCGTTCCTGCATGGGTGCCGCACCTGCGCCCTGCCGGGGCTGCGTGCACCGTTACGCTGAGGGCATGATCAGAACGTCAGGAACGATGAGGGCTGCCCTGCTCCTGGGCTGGATGGGGCTGGGCTGGGCGGGCGGCGCACACGCCGCAGACTGGAGTGTCGGAGCGCAGGTCGCGGGCGGCGCAGCAGTCAGCGGATCCGGCGCGGCCGTCGCCGAGGGAGGCGTGCAGGTCGCCGTGACCGGCACGCTGCCCGGCACGGCCGGCGCGGTACGCGGCACGCTGGAACTGAACACCGCCACGCCCGCCGCGTTCAGCCGCGCGTTCGTGCGCGTGGATGCCACCTACCTACGCCCCAGCGGCAACTGGTACTACGGGGTGGGGGCCGGGTCAGGCGTCAGTCTGGACGTGCGTACGTCCGATTCCGGGTTGCCGGACGCGCTGCTCTCACCGGTCGCACTGGCGAACGCGCACGCACTGGTGGGCTGGCGCGGCCCCGGCGTGAACGTGGAAGGCATCGTGCGGGCCGGACCGACCAGCCTGATCGGCCTGCGCGTCCTGGTGCCGCTGCGCTGATGCGGTGCGGTTTGTGACCCTGACCGCGCACGTCACGCCCCGTGCGGAGCTGACCCCGGAACTGGAGGCCGGGCTGCGGTCCCTGCTGATTGCGGCGTACCCGCACTTCGCGGACTTCTGGGCGGGCACGTCGTACTGGGGCAGCGAACCGGAGTGGCACCTGTGGCTGGCCGACCCGGAGGGTGTGCCCGTGGCGCAACTGGGATTCGGGCGGCGCGTGGCGCAGGTCGGGGGGCGTGACGTGACACTGGTGGGCGTGGGTGGGGTCGCCACGCATCCCGCAGTCCAGCGCCGGGGCGTGGGCCGCCGCCTGCTGCGCGACCTGCACGCCTTCCTGCATACACTCCCGGACGTGGAATTCGCGTTCCTGCAATGCCGCGAGGAGGTCGTCCCGTTCTACGAGAGCGGCGGATTCGTCCGCGTGCCGAACGCCGCCCACTACCTCGACCCGGATGAGGACCGGTGGGTCACGAACGCCGGTCCCACCCTGATCCTGCCCGTGTGCGCCGCCCTGGGTGACTGGCCGGTGGGGGAGAGGGTGAATCTGCGTGGGCTGCCGTGGTGAGTGGACAGGACTGGATCAACTCCCGGCCGGGTGGACAGCCTGGGGCACCGTGCCGGTGCTGAACCAGTCGATCAGCGCCTGCGGGTCGGTGGGTGTCAGGTAGTACTCCCGGTCGTTGTGGATGAGGATCACGGCCTGCCCTGGGCGTGCGGCCCCCGCTGCGGCCTGGATCTTCCCGCCGGTTCCGGCGCGGCTGATGAACGTGCCGGTGTAGTAACCGGGCGTGGCGGTGCCGAACAGCCGCGTGCCCAGGGGGGTGTGCGTCAGGGCCGCGCGGGTGTCGTGCCGGGGGAACCGCAGGGTGGTCGCGGCAGTCCGGACGGTCAGAGTGTCACCGTCCAGCCGGTAGGTCAGGCGCGGCCGAGCGAGCAGCAGAACAGTGATGGGCACGAGCGGCAGCAGGAGCAGCAGCGTCCAGTCGGGTCTGGCGGGGCGGGCGGGCCGGAAAGTGGCGTTCTCTCCGGACTGCCAGGAGCGCAGCAGTGCCTGCGGGTCGGCGGGCGTCAGGACGGTGGGCGTCCGGGTGGCGAACACCAGCGCCGAGCGCCCCTGCGAACCGTCGCTGAACACCTGGGCGCGACCGGTGGGCGTGCGGAACAGGCCGACCGTGTACCCCGGCAGGACGCTGCCGATGACCTTGCCGTGCAGCGTGACGGCCCGCGACTGGACGGGCGTGCCGGGCGGAATGACGACCCGCGCGCCCAGCGACCGCGCCGTGAGCGTGCCGCCCTGCACGGAGTACACCGGCAGCCTCAGTACGGGCGGAAGCAACAGCAGGGCTGGCAGGATCAGCAGGGGAAGGAGCAGCAGCAGGCGCGCGGCGGGCCACCAGCGCGGCGTTTCCTCGACCTGTACAGGGAGCAGCGTCATGCTTTCCAGTACGCGTCGCGCGCGGTCCCGGTTGCCGCTGCGTGCTCCCGGGCGCTATCCTGCCCGCATGAAGCTTCCCGCCCGTCACTCCGGTCTGGTGATGCGTGGCGTGGGGCTGCACCGAATGCCGCTGCTGCCCGGACTGGTCACGCGAACTCTCAGCGCCTGAGAACCCACCTTCCGTGGTTTTCAGGCGTTCTGCTGGGTGTGGTCAGACCGGGCTTTCTCTATGGACGCTGGTGGGCGCTGAAGGCGACCTGCCAGGAAAGAGGTTGATATGCACGTAGTTCTTCCCGACGGTAAACAACTGGAACTCGCTCAGGGGGCCACCGCGCTGGACGCCGCGCGCGCCATCGGTGAACGCCTCGCCGGTGACGCCGTGGCCGCCACCGCGAACGGTGAACTGGTGGACCTGATGACGCCCCTGCCCGACGGCGCACACATCACGCTGATCACCAAGAAGAACCCGGGTGACGCCGCGCCGCTGTTCCGGCATTCGCTGGGGCACGTGATGAGTCAGGCGGTCGGCGAGTACTACCGCGCCAAGGGGTACGCGGACGACCAGATCAAGCGGGGCGTGGGCCCGAGCATCGAGAACGGCTGGTACCAGGATTTCGACCTGCCCGAACCCATCAAGGAAGAGGACCTGCCGGAAATCGAGAAGGTCATGCGGGACATCATCAGCCGGAACCTGCCGTTCACGCGCCGCGAGATTACCCGCGCCGAGGGCCTCGCGCAGTTCCCGCACGACCCGTACAAGCAGGAACTCATCGCGGGCCTCCCCGAAGACGAACCCATCACCTTCTACACCCAGGGTGACTACACGGACCTGTGCCGCGGGCCGCACTTCCCGAGCACGGGCCGCCTGCCCGGCGCGTTCAAGCTCATGAGCACCTCGGGCGCGTACTGGCGCGGGAACGAGAAGAACCCCATCCTGCAACGCGTGTACGGCGTGGCGTTCGCCACGCAGAAGGAACTCGACGAGTACCTGCACGCCCTGGAAGAAGCCAAGCGCCGCGACCACCGCAAACTCGGCAAGGAACTCGAACTGTTCACCATCGACCCCATGGTCGGCAAGGGCCTCCCGCTGTGGCTGCCGAACGGCACGGTCCTGCGCGAGGAACTCACCGCGTTCCTCAAGGAACAGCAGTTCAAACGTGGCTACCAGGGCGTCATCACGCCCAACATCGGGAACCTCGACCTGTACCGCACCAGCGGCCACTACCCCTACTACGCCGAGTCGCAGTTCAACCCCATCGAGGTCGATGAAGAGCAGTACATGCTCAAGCCCATGAACTGCCCGCACCACGTGCGCATCTACGGCAGCAAGCCCCGCTCCTACCGCGACCTGCCGGTCCGACTGGCGGAATTCGGCACGGTGTACCGCTACGAGCAGAGCGGCGAACTGAACGGCCTGACCCGCGTGCGCGGCTTCACGCAGGACGACGCGCACATCTTCTGCCGCCCGGATCAGCTGAAAAAGGAATTCCTGGACGTCCTCGACCTGACGGTGCTGGTCCTCAAGACCTTCGGCATGACCGACGTGCGCTTCCGCGTCGGCACCCGCGACCCAGAAAGCGACAAGTACGTCGGCGACGAGGCCAACTGGAACCTCGCCGAGCAGCAGATCATCGAGGCGGTCGAGGAAGTCGGCCTGCCGTACACCATCGAACCCGGCGACGCCGCCTTCTACGGCCCCAAACTCGACTTCGTCGTCAAGGACGTCCTGGGCCGCGAATGGCAGCTCGGCACCATCCAGGTCGACTACAACCTCCCCGAACGCTTCGACATCAGCTACGTCGGCGAGGACGGCCAGGACCACCGCCCCATCATGATCCACCGCGCCCCCTTCGGCAGCGTCGAACGCTTCACCGGCATCCTGATCGAACACTACGCCGGGGACTTCCCGCTGTGGCTCGCGCCCCGCCAGATCATGATCATCCCCATCGCCGACCGCCACAACGACTACGCCTGGGCTCTGCGCGACGAACTGCACGCCGCCGGCCTGCGCGCCGAAGTCGACGACTCCTCCAACCGCATGAACGCCAAGGTCCGCACCGCCGAACTCAGCAAGATCCCCGTCATGCTCGTCGTCGGCGACAAGGAACAGGAAGGCCGCGAAGTCAGCGTCCGCGAACGCACCCCCGACGGCCTCAAGGAACGCAAAGGCGTCGCCTTCGACGACCTGAAAGGCGAACTGCTCACGCGGTACAAGACCCGCAGCTGAAGCTGAGCCGAAACAGAAACGCCCGGTCTTCAGGGACCGGGCGTTGCCATTCATCAGGGGTTGAACGTCAACGGGGTCAGATCAATGGGTGCATCCGTCCGGTCCGGCAGCGCCACGAGGATGGCCGGGCGGGCAGAGATCGGCGCGGAATACCAGTCCTTGACAGAATTCATTAGATTGATGTTCATTGGTGCGCTCTGCCCTGGCGTCTTGATGGATCTCGGAATCTGGGTGTTTCCCTGCTCATCCACTGGTGTGGCAATGGAAATGAAAATGGGCGCCTTGTAAGTCCGTTCGGTCGGATACGTCATGGTGTGTTGAACGTCTGCTCGGATCAGGAGAACTGCATTCTGGCCTGAACTCTTGACCGTGATACGCCGCAAGTCTGTTATTGTCGGCGCCCAGGGCCAGATCAGGGCGCCGTTCCATAGATTCAGCGGATAGTGTGGTGGGGTTCGCCAGACAGCCTGGGGAAGTTGGCTGACGCTCTTTTCAACCTGACGAGCGTACAGCGAGGTCAGTTGACCTTTACTCCAGGCCAGAGGAAACTCTTTGCCTTGTAGGCTGACCTGTTCACCCCTGACCTGTAGAGGCCATCCTGCCTCGCTCATGCAGGCCAGCAGGGCGGAAGGATTGACGTAGGCGACGGTCGGCATGTCGGAAAGCAGGTAGCGGGGTTGATCGGCGGCACTGGACGTAGTGGGTCCCTGGCAGACCCAGGAGATTGCCGATGCGATGCTTGCGGTTGGGAGTCCTGCATGCCGTAATTCCCATGATTCGCTGTGGTACTTGAGTTGAATGCCGTATGGCTTCAGCTGAGAGTTCGCTTCCCGGACGGTCAGGTAACCCTCTGCACGGAGTTCGCGGACGGATTGAGTGGTCGTACTGTTGAATGGATCCGTCCGTGCATACAGCAATTCCGGCACGGGCCACAGCAGCAGGGTGGCGAGTGCGAGGAGTGCGGCGGCACTCAGGGCGGGGTGGACGTGCTGATTGGCTCGCAGACTGCGGGCGACGGTGGCGGGCGAGCCGAGTTCCTGCATGGCCTGGGTGCGGGCCTGTTCGGGGGTCAGGCCGGTCAGGGTGAGTTGTCGGGTGCGTTCGGTGATGTGGTCGAGCAGTTCGGTCTGAGTCTCCTGGCGCTCCTTGCCGCGCAGGCCGCGCGTGGCCCTGCGGACGTAGTGTTCTTCGGGGCTCATGCGAATTCCAGGTAGGGGCGCAGGGCGTGGGCGTGGGCGCGTTGTTCTTCGCGCTGGCGACTGAGTTCGTTCAGGCCGGTGGGGGTCAGGTGGTAGTACTTGCGTGGTGGGCCGCCGGTGTCGCTGGGGCGGGTTTCGGCGCGGATCAGGGTGCGTTTTTCCAGGCGGTGCAGGGCGGGGTAGAGGGTGCCTTCCTTGAAGTTGAAGTGGCCGCCTGTGCGTTGCTGGACGTCCTGGATGATCCGCAGGCCGTAGAGGGGGCCGTGTTCGAGGCTGGCGAGCAGCAGGAAGTCCAGGGTGCCGCGCAGCAGGTTGCCGTCCGCATTGCTACTTTGCATGGCTACATAGTGATGCAAAGTAAAGGCGGAAGTCCATACCCCCGCCGGTGGTGTGACCCGCCCGAAGCGGGCCGCAACGCTTACCGGAACAGTTGCAGCCGTGCGTCGATCAGTGTGGCGGCGCCCGGTCGGGCGGTCGTCACGGCCCGCACCTGCGCCAGTTCGGCCGCGTCCGAGTAGTCCGTGAGTTTCATGCCGTTCAGGAAGACGGTCGGCGTGCCCTGCACGTTCACCGCCATCCCGGCTTTCATCTGGGCTTCCACGTCGGCCCGGAAGGTCCGCTGGCCCACGCAGGTCTTGAAGGCCGCCGTGTCCAGACCGGCGGCCCTGGCGTACCCGGCGTACTTGGCGGGAGCGTCTTTCGGGTCCAGCGGCGTCCAGGTGGCGAAGTTGGCGAACAGTTGATCCGCGAAGGGCATGAAGCGTCCCTGCGCGGCGGCGCATTCGCTGGCCTCGGCGGCGCCCTGCGCGTTGCGGTGGAACGACAGCGGGAACTCGTAGTGCACCACCCGGAACGATGCCGGAGCCGCCCGCCAGTCGCGCATGGACGTGTCCCACAGCTGCTTGCAGTACGGGCACTGGAAGTCGCTGAAGATCCGCAGGACGTTCGGCGCGCCGACCGAACCGGCGGCGGCTTTCACGGGCGGGAAGGCGCTGTCCGGCCAGACTTTCATGGCCACGTACCCCAGGTAGCGGGTCGAGTTGCCTTCACCGGTGATTTTCAGGGCGATCAGGTCCGTGCCGCTGTCGTCCGTCAGGTCCACGTACCCGGTGCGGGCGGCGGCCAGCAGCTGCGGGTTCGAGAGGTTCTGCGTCAGTGTCGGCAGGTCCTTCTCGGCCACGCCCCACCCGGCTCCGATGCCGCGCGCCAGTCCGCTCACGGAGTCGGATTCCACGAACACACCCACCACGCGCCCGCCCGCCACGTCCGCCGTGACGCGGGTGGCGCCGCTGACCAGCCCGCCGCCCTGCGCCGAGAAGCCCTTCAGGGTCGGTTGCGCCGCCAGTTGCGCCGGCGTGCCCATCAACTGCGCCTGAGACGCGCCCAGGGTCAGGGCCGCGCCCAGCGCGACCACGCGGGCCGTCAGAACCAGATTCGATCGTTTCACCCCGGCAGTCTAGAGGCCCGCCCGCGCGTCCGCGTCACCAACCCCGCTGCGGCGAGGGCTGCGGGGCCTTCAGGGCGTGGCCGCGCCACCCAGCACGTCCCGCAGCACATCCCGCAGCAGGTCCGGGCGGTCCGTGATCAGGCCGTCCACGCCCATGCCGATCAGGCGGCGCATCTCGGCCGGGTCGTTGACGGTCCACACCTGCACGGCCACGCCCCGCGCGTGCATGGCCCGCACGAAGCCCGGCGTGACCACCTCGATGCCTCCGGCGCGAACCGGCACCTGCGCGACCTGCCCCGGCGCGCCCGCCAGCCCGGACAGCCCGACCTTGCTGAGCAGCACCAGCGGCCGCAACTCGCGTTCGGTCATGCTGGTCATGACTTCCGGGCACAGCGTCCGGAATTCCGCGAGGGCCGCGTCACTGAAACTCGCGACGACCACCCGGTCCGCCGCGCCTGCCGCCCGCAGGGCCTCGCAGAAGGGCGCCGCGATGCTCGGCTGCGCCTGCTTGATCTCGATGGTCAGCCACGTGTCCGGGAAGGCCGCCAGCACCTCGCCCAGTTGCGCCGGGGGCACGCCCTGAGCCCGGTACGGGAAGGTCACCCCGCCGTCCGGCGTGAATGCGTACCCCGCGTCGGCGGCCAGGACTTCTTTCAGGGTCAGGTCCGCGATGGCGCCCCGCGTGTCGGTCAGGCGGTCCAGGGTCGCGTCGTGCGACAGGACCAGCCCGCCGTCCCGCGTGCCGTGCAGGTCCATCTCCAGCATGTCCACGCCCAGGTCCGCCGCGTGCCGGTACGCCAGCATGGTGTTGCTGGGCCGCACGAGTTCGCCGCCCTGATGCGCCACGTTCCACGTCCGCCCCGTGATCAGCGGGTTGCTGCCCGCCCCGGACGGCAACTGGGCCGTTCCGGCGCAGCCCGTGAGGATCAGCGCCAGCATGGCCGCGCCCGCTGCCAGCGTCCTGCGATTCCGCCTTGCCGTCACTCGTGAATGCATGCCCCAGCCTAGTGCATTGACCACCGGGATCCCGTGTTCAGAGGCGGGTGCCGTGGGTGAATTCTGCCGGGCAGGACAGACAATCGCCTCGCATCCCTGCGTGTGACGGTCCCCCCTGTTTACAGCTCGGAAAAGCCGTGCTAACATTCCTTCCGCTGGAGAGGAAGACCCACCAGCCGCCCGCAAGGGACAGCAACAGCCTCACGGCGCTGTAGCCAAGTGGTAAGGCAGAGGTCTGCAAAACCTCCACCACCGGTTCGAGTCCGGTCAGCGCCTCCAACACACCCCGCCCACGCAGCGCCGCGCTGCACGGCACATAGACTCGTAGCTCAGGGGTAGAGCACTACATTGACACTGTAGGGGTCAGGAGTTCAAATCTCCTCGAGTCTACCAACCGGAAACTCCCGCCCAGGCGGGGGTTTTTTCTGTATACCGTCCATGAGAGCCCGGTGCTGAAACCCTCAGGGGAACGCTCACGAAACAGCGCACCGGGAGTGGCGCGCGGCGCTGTAGGATTCCAGACCGCATGTCTGACCTCGACTTCTTCCTCACAGCGGCGGCGGCGGGTGCCAGCCTGTACGCCCTGCTTACCCTGCGCGGCGCCGCCCGCCGACTGCATTACCGCGACCGTCCCGGTTTCTGGCGCGGCGCCCTGGTGCTGCTTGCCGGAGTGCTGGCCGTCCTGGCGCTGCTGGCCGTCACGTTCCTGACCAGCCTGAGTTCCGGCTGGCCGCTGTATCTCGCGTGCCTGATCGCGGCGGTCACGGCCGCCCTGACCTGGTGGGTGGATCTGGAACCGGCCCGCGTGGTGCATGCCGCGCAGTCCCGCCGCCACACTTCCCGTTGACGGCGGCCCGCCCGCCGGGTACGGACCGGGGGCATGGGTCGGGAAACCTGGGGACAACCGTTGCGTGCGAGCGGTTAGACTGATGGGCGTGCTTCCTGTCCGCCTGTTTGTCATGCTGCTGGGCCTGCTGCTGGGCGCAGTGGCCGGGCGCGCGCTGGCCGCCGCGCAACCCACCGAACTGGGCTGGGTGAACACCCTGAGCCTCATGCTGGCCGGGACGCTGATCGCGCTGCTGCTCGCGCCCCGCATCGAGAGTGCCGCGCAGGCCCTGCTGGCACGCTACGCCCGCTGGTACGCGGGCCTGTCGCCGCGCACCGTGGCCGCCGCGACCTTCGGCCTGATCGTCGCGCTGCTGCTGAGCGTCCTGATCAGCACGCTGCTCCGGAGCCTGCCGCTGTACAACTGGGTGTGGAACGTGATCATCACCCTCAGTCTGGGCGCGTTCTTCGTGTCGTTCGCCGTGCGGAACGCCGAGGCCTTCGGGCTGCTGGCCTTCCCGCAGGTGCGCCGCCGCCCCGGCAGCAAACTGCTCGACAGTAACGTGATCATCGACGGCCGCATCCTGGAACTGGCCCGCACCGGCTTCCTGGACGGCGACATCGTCGTACCGGGCTTCATCCTGCGGGAACTCCAGACCCTCTCGGACAGTCACGACGCGCAGAAACGCACGCGCGGCAAACGCGGCCTGGCCGTCCTGGAGGAACTGCGCGAGGTCCGGCCGCTGCGCGTCGAGGACTGGGACGACCCGGCGCTGCCCACCACCGACGACAAACTGATCCGGCTGGCCCGCGAGACCGGCGCGCGCATCATCACCAACGACGGGAACCTCGGCAAGATCGCCCGGCTGCACGGCGTGCAGATCCTGAGCATTCACGAGGCGGCCGTGGCCCTCAAACCCCAGGTGCAGGCCGGGGATCACCTGACCGTCACCATCAGCAAGGGCGGCCAGCAGAAGGATCAGGGCGTCGGGTACCTAGAGGACGGCACCATGGTCGTCGTGGAGGAAGGCCTGAAGTTCCGTGGCAAGCCCACCCGCGTGCTCGTGGTGAACAACGTGCAGACGAACGTGGGCCGCATGATCTTCGCCAAACTGGACCGGGAAGAGAACCAGCCGTAACCGCCCGCGCGGGGTACGAGGGAGTGAAAAGTGGTGAGTGGACCGGATGCTCTGGCGTCCCGTCCACTCACCACTCTCCATTGAGCTCTGTGCTCGGTTAGGGTGCCCGCGAACCGCCCCCGTTACAGGTCCAGTCGCTGCACGGAGCTGCCTGCCACGCTCTTGGTGACGAGCAGCCGGCTGGGCAGGCGTTCGCTGAGGCTCTCGACGTGCGTGACGACGCCCACCATGCGGCCCTGCGTGCGCAGGTTCTCCAGGGCGTTCGCCACCGCTTCCAGCGCCTGCGGGTCCAGCGTGCCGAAGCCCTCGTCGAGGAACAGCGCGCCCAGCACCTTGTTCCCTGCGAGGTAGTCGCTCAGGGCGATGGCCAGCGCCAGGGACGCCAGGAAGGTCTCGCCGCCGGACAGGGTCTTCACGCCGCGCACCTCGCCGGCGTTCCAGAGGTCCTGCACGACGTACTCGCCGGTCTGGAGGGCCAGCCGGTAGCGGCCGTCGCTGATCTCGTGCAGCAGGATGCCGGCGCGGGTCAGGAGTTGCGCCTCGATCTCGGCCAGCAGGAACTGCTGGAACTCGTTGGCCTTGAGGCTGTTCGTCAGCGCCTGCCAGGTGTCCAGCGTGCGCGAGGCGGCCAGCGCGCGTTCCTGAAGTTCCGCCTTGCGTTCCAGGCGTTCGCGCACCGAGCGTTCCTGCTCGGCGAGACTCCCGGCGCGTTCGCGGGCAGCGCTCAGGGCGGCGTCGGTGGCGGTCAGGTCGCGGGCCACCTGCGCCAGCGCGGCCGGGTCGAACGGCGCGGCGCCCAGCTGCCGGTCCAGTTCGTTCAGGGCTTCGCGCAGCTGCGCGAGTTGCGCTCCGTGCGTGCGGGCCGCCTCCTCCAGCGCGGCGATGTCGGCCTCGGGCAGGGCGGCGGCGCGGGCCTGCGTGGCGTCCAGATTCAGGGCGTTCAGGGCGGCGTTCAGGGCGGCCAGGGCCTCGGCGGCCTCCTGCTGGCGGCGGTCGGCGGTGCCCTGCACGCCGCGCAGCGTGGCGGCGGTCGCGGCGGCGTCACCCTGCGCGCGGGCCACGGCGCCCAGCGCGGCCTGCGTGGCGGCGCGCAGGGCCTGAATGTCGGCCAGGGCGGCGCGGCGCGCGCGGGCCGGGTCGGGACCGGCGGCGCGCACGCGGGCGGCCAGTCCGGCCAGCAGGCGGGCCGCGTCGGTCTGCGGGTCGCCGACGACCAGGGCCTCGGCGGCGCGCAGGTCCGCCTCGCGCTGCGTGAGTTGCTCGTCCCAGTTGCGGTACTCGCCGCGTTTCTCGTCCAGCCATGCCTGCCGGACCTTCTGCGCGCTTCGCAGGTCCGTGAAGCGCGTGCGGCGGTCCTCCAGGGTCGCGCCCAGCGCCGCGACCTGCGCCTCGAAGGTGCTCAGGTCGGCGGCGGGCGCGGCGGGCAGCGTGCGGACCGTCTGCCCGCACAGGGGGCAGTCGTCCCCGACGTGCAGGTGCGCGCGGTACGAGGCGAGGCCCGCGTCGATCCGGGCTGCCTCGAGGGCCTTCTGCGCGGCTTCCAGGTCCGTTTTTGCCCGGGTGCCCTCGCGCTGCACGCGGGTCATTTCGGCCTGCCCCTGCTCCTGCGCGCGTTCCTCGGCCGCAAAGCGGTCCTGCGCGGCCCGCAGGCTGGTGCGTTCCGCAGAGATCAGCGTGCGCTCCTGCCGGTTCTTCTCGGCCCGCTGCGCGCCCTCGCGGGCCGTCTGGAAGGCGTCCTCGTCCCAGTCGAGCGGCTGGGCGTGCGTGGTCTGCGGGGTGCCCCCGGCGCGTTTGAGGCGCGCGGCGTCACCCTCGGCGTCCCGCAGGGCCTCGGCGCGGGCCTCCAAGTCCGGGATGCGGGTCTCGGCGGTCTGCGCGGCGTCCAGCGCGGCGGCGGCGTCCTGCGCGGCGCGGGCGGCCACGTCGGCGGCGTCCTGCGCGGCCCGCAGGTCACGCCGTTCACGCTCGGCGGCGATGCGGGCGCGTTCGGCGGCGTCCAGCAGAGGCAGCACGCCCGACACGCGCCGCGCGCGGGCCGCCTGCTCGGCCCCGGCCTGCACCCCGGCGGCGCGGGCTTCCAGCGCGTTCAGGCGGCGGGCGGTGTCCTCGCGGGCCTTCCACACGCGTTCCTGCTCGCGCAGCCGCAGTTGCGCGGCCTGAAGCGCCTCGCGCGCGTCGGTCAGGCGTCCGGCCTCGGCGTCCGTGGCTTCCCGCTCGGCGCGCAGCGTGTCGGCCGCCTCGGCGGTCACGCCCGCGTACTCGGAGTCCAGCAGGCCGCTCAGGCTCTGCGCTTCGAGTTTCAGGGTCTTGGCGCGGTCCGAGGCGACCCGCTGCATGGCCGCCACGTGATCCAGCCCTGTCAGTTCGCCCAGCAGCGCCTGCCGCTCCCTGCCGGTGCCGTGCAGCACCCGTGAGAACTCGCCCTGCGGCAGCATCACGCTGCGCGCGAACGTCCGGAAGTCCAGGCCCACCGCCCGCCGGATGCGTTCGCTGATGCCCTTGGCCCCGCCGTCCGACAGGTTCGCCCATCGGCCGTTCGCGTCCAGCCGCTCGAAACGCACCTCGTTCTCGGCCTGCCTGCGGCCCTTCGTGCGCGAGGCGCGGTACGTCACGCCGGCCACCTCGAACGTCAGGCTGACCGACAGGCCCCGCTCGCCCTGCGAGATCAGCGCGTCCAGTCCCGACGCGCCCAGCCGCGCCGTCTGCCCGTACAGCGCGAACGTCATGGCGTCCAGCAGGCTGCTCTTGCCGCTCCCGGTCGGCCCGACCAGCGCGAACAGTTCCAGGTCCCCGAACTCCAGACTCGTGAACTGCCGGAACGCCGTGAATCCCTGCAACTCCAGTTTGATCGGCTTCATCGGGGCGCCTCCGGCGTGTTGATGGTTGATGGCAGATGGCGGATGGCAGATGGCTCTGTGCGCTTCACGCGCTCTCCTCGGTGCGGGCGAGTTCGTCGGCTTCGCGGAAGGCGGCGCGCAGGTCGTCGGGCAACTCGCCGCGTTTCTCGCGGTGGTAGCGTTCGTACAGGTCCATCAGGCTCAGGCCCTCGCGTTTCAGGTCGGGCGTGGCGAGGTCCTCCTGCGCGGCGTCCAGTTCGACGGCCAGGGTGGTAGGCGCGAGTTTCAGCACGCGGTCCTTCAGGCCGGGCAGGGCGGTCCCGGCGGGGGCGCGCACCACGACCTTCAGCAGGCCGCCGAAGTCGCTCAGGGCCGCGAGGCGCGACTCGACGTTCTCCAGGTCCACGCGCACGGTCCGCAGTTCCCGCCCGCTGACGAGCGGCAGGGCGTGCACACGGGCGGGCCGTCCGGCCTCGACCTCCACGAGGTTCACCTGTTTCTTCTCGCCCGCCTCACCGAAATCCAGCTGAATGACGCTGCCGGGGTAGTACGCGGGCGGCGTGTCGGAGACCTGCTGCGGCTTGTGCACGTGCCCCAGCGCCACGTACTGCGCGCCGGGCGGCAGTTGCAGGCCCGAGAGGGTGTAACTGTTCGTCAGGTCGAACTGCATGGTGCGCTCGGACCCGCTGGGAACGGCGCCGTCCATGGTGGCGTGCGCCATGAGCATGTTCACGCTGCTCCCGGTAAAGCCCTCGCCCAGGCGGCGCAGGAAGAAGCCCATGCCCTCGCGGTACTTCTGCCGCCACGCGCCGGTGTCGCCGCCCAGCAGGTCGGCGGCCTTCACCAGCCGCCGCTCGGACAGGTACGGCAGGGCGCCCACGACCAGCCGCTCGCCGCCGCGCGTCTCGACGGTGCGGATCATGTCGGCCGGGTTCGCGGTGGGCTGCGCGACGACCTGCACGCCCACCCAGCCCAGCAGCCCCGTGACCGACGCGAGGCGCGCGGCGCTGTCGTGGTTCCCGGCGATGACCACGCCCGGAACGCCCTGGTCGCGCAGACGCAGGAAGAAGTCGAACACGGCGGCCTCGGCGTCGGCGCTGGGGTTGCCCGTGTCGAACAGGTCGCCGGATACCAGGACCACGTCCGCGCGTTCCGTGCGGGCCAGTCCGGCGATCTCGGTCAGGGCGTCGTGCACTTCCGGCGTCCGGTCAAAGCCACGCAGGGATCGCCCGGCATGGAAATCAGCAGTATGAAGTACGCGCATCACAGAAAAAAATAGCATGGAGCCCACCTCACCCCGACCGCGCCTGCATACGGACCGCCTGCCAGTGCATACGCCACTCTGGCTACCTGACCGTCATTCCTGGCACCTGCGTGGCCCTGACTCCTGCGCGGCTGGCAAAAGGCAGGTGCTGGTGTCTGTATGCTCGCCAACCAGCCTGTTCTGTCCAGAGAGAAAAGATGAATACTTGAAAGGCCCCTGAATATGTATTCAACGGGTCATTTATCATATTTATTTCCGGCAAACACTGCAAAGATACTGGCATGTATAGCAATGACCTCGACCTGTACACCAAAGCCCGCCTGCGGGAAACGCAGGACGTGGCCCGCTCCCAGCGCCCGGCCCGCTCCCTGACCCGCTGGGTGCGCCGCGCCGCCCGTCGCCTCAGCCGCCGCTGACCCCCTTTCCGCGCCCCGGCCCCGTTTTGTTCATGGCGGAATGGGCCGGGGCTTGCTATGCTGCTGGTCTATGTCGTTTTCCTCTCCTGCCGAGACTTTCCGCGTGTCTGGCGGTGTGAACAGGGTGCGGTTCCGTGCGGACTCGGGTTTCACGGTCATGACCGCCCGCATCCGCAACGAGGAGGGCGAGGACCCCGACGCCACCGTGATCGGCGTGATGCCGCCCCTGGAGGCCGGGGATACCTTCAGCGCCGACGTGCTGATGGAAGAGCACCGCGAGTACGGGTACCAGTACCGCGTGCTGAACCTCGTGCTGGAGGCCCAGCCGACCGACCTGACCGACGCCGGAATCGCCGCGTACCTGGAGGCGCGGGTGGGCGGCGTGGGCAAGGTCCTGGCCGGGCGGATCGCCGGGATGTTCGGCGCGGCGACCTTCGACATCCTGGAGAACGACCCGGACCGGCTGTTGCAGGTGCCGGGCGTGACGGCCAGCACCCTGCACAAGATGACCCAGAGCTGGTCGCAGCAGGGCCTGGAACGCCGCCTGCTGGCCGGGTTGCAGGGCCTGGGCCTGAGCATCTCGCAGGCGCAGCGGGCCGTGAAGCACTTCGGCGAGGCGGCGCTGGAACGCCTGCAGGCGGACCTGTTCGTGCTGACCGAGGTCGAGGGCATCGGCTTTCTGACCGCCGACAAGCTGTGGCAGGCGCAGGGCGGCGCCCTGGACGACCCGCGCCGCCTGACCGCCGCCGCCGTGTACGCCCTGCAACAGGCGGCGCAGCAGGGCGGGCACTCGTTCCTGCCGCGTGCCCGCGCGGAGCGGGGCGTGGCGCACTACACCCGCGTGACCCCCGCCCAGGCCCGGCTGGCCGTGGAAACCGCCGTGGAACTGGGCCGCCTGAGCGACGACACGCCGCCGCTGCTGGACACGCAGGACGCGCTGCACGATTCCAGTCGCATCTACCTGCCGCCCACCCTGCGCGCCGAGAAGAAACTCGCGGGCCTGATCCGCACGCTGATCGCCACGCCCCCCGCCGGGGACGAGTGGATCGTCCCGAAAGGCGCAGCAAAGGGCCTGTCCGCCGAGCAGGCGGGCGTGCTGGACCTGCTGGCCGATCACCGGCTGGTCGTCCTGACCGGCGGCCCCGGCACCGGTAAGAGCACCACCACCCGCGCCGTCGCGGACCTCGCCGAGAGCCTGGGCCTGGAAGTCGGCCTGTGCGCCCCGACCGGCAAGGCCGCCCGCCGCCTGGGCGAGGTGACGGGCCGCACGGCCAGCACCATTCACCGCCTGCTGGGGTACGGCCCGGCGGGCTTCCGGCACAACCACCTGGAACCCGCCCCGTACGACCTGCTGATCGTCGACGAGGTCAGCATGTGCGGCGACGGCCTGATGCTCTCGCTGCTCTCGGCGGTCGCGCCGGGCGCGCGGGTGCTGCTGGTGGGCGACACCGACCAGCTGCCCCCGGTGGACGCCGGCCTGCCCCTGCACGCCCTGACGCAGACCGCGCCCACCGTGCGCCTGACGCAGGTGTACCGGCAGGCGGCCGAGAACCCCATCATCCGCGCCGCGCACGGCCTGCTGGAAGGACAGGCGCCCGCGTGGGGCGACCCGCGCCTGAACATCACGGAAACCGAACCGGATGTCGGCGCGCGGCGCGTGGCGCTGCTGGTCCGCGACCTGGGCGGCCCCACGCAGGTGCAGGTCCTGACGCCCATGCGCAAGGGACCGCTGGGCGTGGACATGCTCAACCACCACCTGCAGGGCCTGTTCAACCCCGGCGAGGGCGGCGTGCGCATCGCGGACGCGCACGCCCGGCCCGGCGACGTGGTCGTGCAGACCAAGAACGACTACACGAACGAGGTCTTCAACGGCACGGTCGGCACCGTCCTGAAAGCCGACGGGTCGCGCCTGACCGTGGATTTCGACGGGAACATCGTGGAACTCGCGGGGGCGGAACTGTTCAACCTGCAACTCGGGTACGCGCTGACGGTGCACCGCGCGCAGGGCAGCGAGTGGGGCACCGTGCTGGGCGTGCTGCACGAGGCGCACATGCCCATGCTCAGCCGCAACCTCGTGTACACGGCCCTGACCCGCGCCCGCGAACGCTTCTTCGCGGTGGGGTCCGGCAGCGCGTGGCAGCGGGCGGCGGGCCGTCAGCGCGAGGAGCGGCACACGGCGCTGCTGGAACGCATCCGCGCCCGGTAGGCTGGCCCGCTCAGGTTCCTGCACACACCCGGCGCTGAATCGGGCAAACCATCTTACAGAACTGTCACTGGAAGTCACGCGGATTTGAGGATTTTCACAGTCCCCGCATTGGGGGTGAGATTTTTCTCATTCGCGGCCCATACTGGGAGCCATGCGGCCATCAGATCGTACCCAGGGCGCGACGCTGATCGTGTCGCTGCTGTTCGTCATGCTGATCCTGGCCGTGATCATGAGCGTCACCGCTCAGGTCACGCTCGCCACCCGGCGCTCCAGCGTCGATCAGGATGCCATCGTGCGCGCCCAGTTCGCCGCCGAGTCCGGCGCGGCCCGCGTGCAGGCCCGGCTGCGCGTCATGGGCGGCCTGCTCAGCAGCGCCTCTCTGCCCCCGGACGGCGCGCAGGTCATGAGCGACCTCGCCGCGCTGTGCGGCCTGAGCAGCCTGCCCGCCGCCGCTGACGGCGCGACCCTCTGCACCCTGAACCCCACGACCGGCCTGAACAGCGCCGGCACTGGCGTGAACGCCCGCGTCTCGCTGCTCGTGAACGCCGTGAACCAGCAGGCCTTCCTGGAAGCCGGCATCGCCGGAGCCACCCCCGAGGTCCGCAGCCGCTTCTGGTCCGACCTGTTCTCCGGCACGCAGGGCGTCCCCCTGAACGGCGATCAGGACGCCTCCACGTACACCGTCAGTTACGGCCTGAAACCCCTGGCCGTCATCCGGGACAGCGCCACCCAGTACCGCGTGACCTTCGAAGTACCCGACGTGGTCGTCACGGGCCGCGCCGGGGCGGCCACCCGCACCGTCCGGGTCCGGTCGAACCTGCCCACCCTGAACCTGCTGGTCAGCCAGCCCTCGCTGGCCCCCTACGCCCTGCTGACCAACCACCACTTCAACAGCGCCGCCTCCGAGAACAGCAGCGACCGCATCACCTTCACCAGCCGCACCCTGTTCAGCGGCCCGGTCCACACCAACCAGCAGTTCATGTTCCAGGGCAAACCCTGGTTCGGGGGGGCCGTCACCAGCGCCGGCTGCCCCGCCGGGAGCCTGGGGCCGCAGTGCAACGCCATCACGAAGGCCGCCGCGCAGCCCGGCGCGTACTTCGCCGGAACCTACCGCAGCGCCGCCGACATGACCCCCAGCGCCAGCGCGCCCACCGAGTGTGCCACCGGCGACACGGCCTGCGCCGCCAACCCCAGTATTGCCCCCACCTTCGCGGCGGGCGTGGACTGGGACTCGCCGGTCCTGCCGCTGCCCATCAACGGCAACAACCAGCAGGCGGCGGCGCAGGCGGGCGGGATCGCCATTGCCGGGAACGTCAGCAGCCTCAGCCTGTACCGAGACACGGTCGGCGGGCAGGACGTGCAGCGCGTGACATTCACCACCGACGCGGGCGGCGCGCCCGTCACCACCCAGCTGGCCTTCGGCACGGACCGCCGCCTGCGCATCCTGGCGCCCGACGGCAGCTGGCAGGACGCCACCCGCAACCCCGACGGCACCTTCGCGCCCGGCACGCCCGCCGCTGGCTTCAACGGCGTGATCCACGTCAGCGGGAACGTCGGCAGCCTGAACGCCGGACCGAACGCCGCGTCAGGCGCCGCCATCGCCCCCTTTGCCGGAGTGACCCTGGCCGCCGACGGCGACATCGACATCACCAGCGACCTGCGCTACGCCGACCCCCCGTGCAGCGGCGCGCACACCCGCAACCCGGACGGCACCGTCACGCCCGCCCCCTGCACCAACCTGAACGCACAGAACATCCTGGGCATCTACGCCAGCCAGGGCAACGTGAACCTCATCCGCCCCGGCAACGGCAAAGCCACCGAACTCGGGAACAACCCCACCATCCACGCCGTCCTGATGGCCGGACAGGGCGCCGTGCAGGTCGACGGCTACAACACCGGCGGCGCCCTGGGCAGCGTCAACCTGATCGGCGGCGTCATCGAGAACTACTACGGCGCGTTCGGCACCACCAGCGGCGACGTGCAGCAGACCGGGTACAGCCGCAACTTCGTGTTCGACCCCCGCACCCTGGCCGGGCTGCGCCCCCCGTACTTCCCGACAGCCGAAACCTGGACGGTCGGCCTGTACGACGGCGCCACCCCCGTCGCCGAACCCCGCCTGCGCGGCGACACCGTCAGCACGGCAGGGAACCCGTGAAGGCCGCCCGCACCCGGCAGGCCGCCTTCACGCTGCTGGAACTGCTGATTGCCATGGCCATCCTGGCAGTCGTGGCGGGTATCTTCAGCTTCTCGCTGATCGGCACGTACCGCGCCAACCAGGTGCGCGAGGCCGCCTCGCAACTGACCGGCGACCTGCGCCAGGCGCGCAGCGAGGCCCTGAAAACCGGGCAGTCCGCCAGCGTCACGGTCGCCGCCAACTCGTCCACGTACACCTTCACGCGCGCCGGAACGCCGCAGACGCGCACGCTGCCAGCCGGGGTCACGCTGACCGGCGCGAGCGGCGGCCCCAGCGTCGTGTACGTCGCCCCGACCGGCACCACTGGCGGCAACGGCGTCACCTGGACCCTCACCAGCCCCGGCGGCACGCGCAGCCTGAAGGTCAAGGTCGTCGGAATCACCGGAAAGGTCATGATCGATGCAACGAACTAACCGCACCCAGCCCACGCCCACCCGGACCACGCCCGCGCAGACCACGCCCGCGCAGACCGGCCGCACGCAGGGGTTCACGATCATCGAGGTGCTCGTGGCCGTGTTCCTGACCAGCGTCATCGCCCTGGTCGTCCTGACCCCCCTGACCGGCTTTTTCGGCCTGACGCGCCGCAGCAACCAGCAGGTCACGGCCACGCAGCAGGCGCAGCAGGTCATCGAGGCCGTGCGCGGCGACTGGCTCAGTGTCGCCAACTACGACCAGCGTTGCGCGACCCAGCCCCTCCCGGCAGGCGCGCAGGTCACGCTGACCAACCTGGACGTGAACGGCAACCCCACCGGCACCCCCGCCCTGAACACCACCTGCGGCAGCAACCCACCGGACACCGCGCCCGTGCGGCGCATCAACGTGCAGGTCACGCTGGGCGGCGCGACCTCCAGCCTCAGCGTGGACGTGGCCCGCCCATGACCACCCCGCCGCCAACCCGCCCCGACGTGCACACGGCCGCCTTCACCCTGATCGAACTGCTCGTGGCCGTCGCGCTGGCCCTGATCATCATGTTCGCCGCGTCCTCGTTACTCATCTCGTCGTCGCGGTCGTCCGGTGACCTTCAGGCGCGCAACGACCTGCTTCAGGAATTCCAGATCGCGCAGAACTACCTGATCGCCAACGTCCGCGAGGCCGCGTACGTGTACCCGCAGGGCACCACCCTGAACCTGGGCGGCGGAGATACGACCAAACGGCCCGGCGGGGGCGCCTGGGTGGTCGGCAGCGCCTCGGCACCCATCCTCGCCATCGTGAAGGCCCCGCAGGAAGCTGTGAGCGGCTGCAGCTCCACCAACGGGAACGCCTGCTACAAGTTCAAGGCCTATTACCCGGTGCTGCGTAAAACCTGGGTTGACGACTCCACCGGTACCCAGAACGATCCCGGCGCGGACCCCAGCAACGAAGGCAGCTGGCTGCTCATCGAGTACACCAAGAACCTCGTGCAGACCACGCCGCCCACCGTCACCGAGCTGACGGCCCTGGCCCCCGGCGGCCTGAACGGCGCGAACGGCAAACTCCTGCTGGACTACGTGCAGCCCGCCGTGACCGGCCTGCCCCCGCTGTTCACCGCGCCGCCCGCCGGGCCGCAGGTGGCCGGGCAGACCCGCGTGACCGTGAACCTCAGCGTCAGCCGCACCGTGGCAGGCAAGGCCGTGGTCGTCCCGGCCCGCCCCGGCACCGACCCCACCACCTGGGTGCAGGGCGTGCTGGTCTCGCCGCGCAACGTGGGCCGCCTGAACCCCTGACGCGCCCACCCGCCGGCCTGCCTTGCCGGGTGGGCCGGTGCGATACGGATTCCGTCTGTTTCGCTGACAACCCGGAACCCCACCGGGTTGCCAACTCCACGCCCGGAACCCGCCTGGCTCCTTCTCGCATCCGCTCGGATTGCATGGGCTTCGCAGCCCACTCAATCGGAGTCCGTGTGATAGGATCAAATCCCGGAGGCCGAGCGCCCCGGTTTTTCTTTTTGGCCCCGTTGCAGTGGGGTGGCCCCGCGTGGGGCGGGCGCTCGCGGTCAGACATGAAATACATCTTCGTTACAGGCGGCGTCGTCAGCAGCCTCGGTAAAGGCGTGGCCAGCGCGTCCCTCGGGGCGCTGCTGCGCGCGCGCGGCTACCGCGTCACGGCCGTCAAGATCGACCCGTACATCAACATCGACGCCGGCACCATGCGCCCCTACGAGCACGGCGAGGTCTTCGTCACGGCCTCGGGCGCCGAGACGGACCTGGACATCGGTAACTACGAACGCTTCCTGGACCTGGACATTCCGCCGGGCAGCAACATCACGACCGGGCAGGTGTACCAGGAAGTCATCCGCAAGGAACGCGCCGGGGATTACCTGTCGCAGACCGTGCAGGTCATCCCGCACGTCACGGACGAGATCAAGAGCCGCATCCGCGCCGCCGGTGAACGCGCCGGGGCCGAGATCGTCCTGATCGAGGTGGGCGGCACCGTGGGCGACATCGAGAGCCTGCCGTTCCTCGAGGCGATCCGGCAGTTCAAGTTCGACGAGGGCGACGAGAACGTCCTGTACCTGCACCTGACCCTGGTGCCGTACCTGGGTACCAGCAACGAGTTCAAGACCAAACCCACCCAGCACTCGGTCGCGGAACTGCGCTCCGTGGGCATCAGCCCGGACATCGTGATGGTCCGCAGCAAGGAGAAACTCCCGGCCGAGATCACCCGCAAGATCGCCGCGTTCACCAGCGTGCGCGAGAACCGGGTGTTCTCCAGCTTCGACGTGTCGCACGTGTACGAGGTGCCCCTTGCCCTGGAGGAACAGGGCCTGGGCAAGACCGTCGAGGACATCCTGGCCCTGGAACGCACGCACCCGAACCTGGGCGTGTGGCAGAACGCCGTCAGGACCATCAAGCAGCCCACCCGCGAGGTCACGATCGCCATTGCCGGGAAGTACACCGCCATGCCCGACGCGTACCTGAGCCTCATGGAGTCCCTTACGCACGCCGGGATCGCCAACGACGCCCGCGTGAACATCCAGTGGGTGAACGCCGAGGACCTCGCCGACGCCAGCGTCACGCCCGACGACGTGCGGGAACGCCTCGCCGCTGCCGACGGGATTCTGGTGCCCGGCGGGTTCGGCATTCGCGGGATCGAGGGCAAGGTCCGCGCCGCGCAGTACGCCCGCGAGAGCGGCACCCCGTACCTGGGCATCTGCCTGGGCATGCAGATCGCCGTGATCGAGTACGCCCGCCACAAGGCCGGCCTGGAAGGCGCGAACAGCGCCGAGTTCGACGAGTACGCCCCGCACAAGGTCATCGACCTGATGCCCGAACAGCTGGAAGTGGCCGGGATGGGCGGCACCATGCGCCTGGGCGACTGGCCCATGGACCTCCAGGCCGGCACGAAGATCGCCGAACTGTACGGCGTTCCGCAGGGCGGCACCGTCCGCGAACGCCACCGCCACCGCTTCGAGGTGAACCCCGCGTACACCCGCCAGCTTCAGGACGCCGGACTGGTCATCAGCGGCGTGACTCCCGGCGTGGAAGGGCGCGGCGCGGGCCTCGTGGAAACCATCGAGATTCCCGGCCACCCGTTCTTCGTGGCCCTGCAGGCCCACCCGGAATTCAAGAGCCGCCCCATGCGCCCCAGCCCTCCCTTCGCCGCCTTCGTCAAGGCCGCGCTGGACGCCCAGCAGGCGTAACCACGGTCAGGGGAGGGGGGCGGCGGCGCGAGGCGTGGCCGCCCCCCTCGCTGTTGGGGGTGTGGGGCGTGGGCGACCTTGACAGGGGAGGCCGGGTCGCGCACACGCTGTTGACCATCAGCCATCAGCCATCAGCCATCAGCCATCAGCCATCAGCCATCAGCCATCAGCCATCAGCCATCAGCCATCAACCGCCCAGCCCCAGCTGGCGCAGCGCGGCGTCCACCTGCGCTTCCAGGTGGGCGTGGTCGCCGCTGTTGTCGATGACGACGGTGGCGCGCTGGCGTTTCTGGTCGGCGGGCATCTGGCGGGCGTCGCGGGCCAGGACCTCGGGTTCGCTCAGGCCGCTGCGGTCCATGACGCGCCGCACGCGCAGCGGGAGGGGGGCATCCACGACGATCACGGCGTCCATCTGCGCGTGCAGGCTGCCCTCGAACAGCAGGGGTACGTCCTGCACGACCACGCGTTCGCCGCGCGCGGCGGCCTGATCTTCCAGCGCCGCCATGCGCGTCCGGACGCGTGGGTGCGTGATGGCGTTCAGGTCCGTCAGCGCGGCCGGGTTGCCGAACACCTGCGCGGCCAGCGCGGCGCGGTCCAGGGTGCCGCCCACGACCACACCGGGGAAACGGGCGTCCAGCAGGGTCAGCACCTCGGGGTCCTGCGTGACCAGGCGTGCCTGCTCGTCGGCGTCCAGGACGGTCAGGCCGCGTGCGCGCATCAGGGCTGCGACGGTGCTCTTGCCCGCGCCGATGCTGCCGGTCAGTCCGATCCGGCGGACGGTGCGCGGCGCGGTCGGTGGCACGGGGGGTGCGTTACCGGCTGGGTGACGGTCGGCGGGACTCATGTGTCTGACTGTAGCAGCGACTGCGGAGCGAGCCGGGACGCCTGCCGTGGAGCGCGCCGGGCGTGGTCTCTATCAGACACCGGTCATTCGGTCGGTGAAGACTGTCAGAATGAGCTTCTGCGCATCTCACAGCGACTTCACCCGAGCTGTGACCGTTCTCACGTATTATCCGCTCATGCCACATTCTGGCAGGGCGTGGTCAGCCCGGCGCACCGTTGCCGGACTGAACCCCACGGAGGTTTCCGAGTGAATCGACGCACGACTGTTTCTGGCCTGCTGGGCCTGCTGACCACCCTGGGCCTCGCGGCGGCCCAGACCACCACCACGCCCGTTCCCGTGGCCCCGGCCGCTCCGGCTCCGGCAGCCCCGACTCCCGCTGCGGTGCCTCCGGCGGCGCCCGTGCGGGCCATTCCGGCGGCGAATTACGTGGCGCTGGGCGTGTACTACTACGAGCAGGGGCAGTTCGATCAGGCGTACGTGGCGTACCGTGCCGCGAGCGAAGTCGACCCCCGCAACACCGACGCCCTGATCGGCCTGGGCCGCTCGCAGGTGAAACTGCGCCTGTACAGCGCCGGGATCGAGACGCTCAAGCGGCTGATCAGCGTGGACAGCCGCAACTTCGACGGGTACATCTCGCTGTCGCAGGCGTTCGTGCAGCAGTACATCGGCGCGGGCGACCGCGCGGCCGTCAGCGGCAACCTGAGCGAGGCGCTGCGCGTCCTGACCGACGCCGAGGCGATCGCGCAGGCGGCCGGGACGGGCCGGAACGTGCAACTGAGCCGCGTCTGGAACGAGCGCGGGTACGTGTACAAGTTGCAGGGCGACGCCACGAAAGCCATCGAGGCGTTCCGGCAGGCGACCACCCTGAACCCCGACAACTCGATCCTGCTGTACAACCTGGGCGACATGTACTACGCGACCGGGAATATCCCGCAGGCGCTGGATTACCTGCAACAGGCGGTGATCGTGGACCCCCGCGACGCCTTCAACCGCGCGTACTACGCCAAGCTGCTGGCCCTGAGCGGCAACATGACGGCCGCCCGGCCCGAGGCGGCGCAGGCGGCGAGGCTGGCCCCCAAGAACGCCTACGCGGTCGGTCAGTACGGCGTGGTCAGTTACCTGAGTAAGGACACGGCCACCGCCCGCGCGCAGCTGACGCAGGCCGTGACGCTCGACCCGCTGCGGTACCCGGAGTTCTACTACTACCTGGGTCGCCTGAACCTGGACGGCGGCGACCTGAAGACCGCGCGCGAGAACCTGACGCGCGCCGCCGCGCTGGGCAGCGCCACGCCCGAGTACCTGTACTACCTGGGCCTGAGTTACGAGCGTGGCGCGGGCGCGGTGGCGCCTGACCGCCTGAAGGCCCGCGAGAACTACGAGGCGGCCCTGAAGCTCAGCCCGGCCTACAAGGCCGCGCAGGACGGCCTGAACCGCGTGCGCTGAGGCCGGCCGGGCCTGCCAGACGGGTCCGGGCTGTTTCTGTCACAGAACTCTTACAGAGCTTCACAGGTCTCTCACAACACTTTTTCTGCGGGGCGGTCAGCGAATCAGGGCGGACCGCCCCCTTGCTGTACCGGCCTTCCCCCCAGCCAGGAAAGCGGAGGGCGGCATAAAGTGCGTCTGAGGCGACATTTATCCGGATAGGCAGTGGGGCCGCACCTGTCGATTTCGTACCCCCATATGGGGGTGATCGGCGGGGGGGCACTTCATCAAACGCGTCGTGAGCGGCCTGAAAGGGGCCTCTGGCTAAGGTAAGGGCACTTCAACCGCTGCTTCACTCAGACAGCGAAAAAGGACCCTCATATGCCTACCCTGAAACTGACCCTGACCGTTCTGATTCCCGCCGCCACCCTGCTGCTCGCCTCCTGCGGCGGCGGCCCCAGCGCCCCCAGTGCAGGCACCCCCGGCGCCGCCATCGGCAGCAGCAACACCACCGGCGGTCAGGGCAGCGCCGCGCACGACGCCGGCAGTCAGGTCATGAGCGCCGAGGAAGCCCAGATCCTCAAGGAGATCAACGAGGCGCGCGCCGTGCCCCGCAGCTGCGGCACGGAAGCGTTCGCCGCCGCCGCGCCCGTCACCTGGAACGGGTACCTCGCCGGGGCCGCCCGCGCCCACGCCACCGACATGGCCGAACGCGCCTACTTCGACCACGTCACGCCTGAAGGCCGCACGCCCGCCCAGCGCGCCGAGGCCGCCGGGTACACGGGCTGGCAGGAGATCGGCGAGAACATCGCTGCCGGGTACACCCTCGGGAACGTCACGCAGGGCTGGCTGAACAGCCCCAGCCACTGCAAGACCCTGATGGACCCCACCCTGAAAGAAGTGGGCGTGGGCTACGTGTACAAGCCCGGCAGCAAGTACGGCACCTACTGGGTGCAGGATTACGGCACGCGCTGAAGCGTGACCGCACAGCGCACCAGGGTTGAAGCTGGGCGCACGCGACAAACAAAGGGCGGGACGGTTCTGTGAGGGGAGCCGTCCCGCCCGGCCTGTTGTATGGACCCCGGCGCCATGAACTCCGGTGCCATGAACTCCGGTGCCAGGGTGTGCGCTGCGCCGTCCGTGCCCCGGTTCAGGCAGCCGGGCGCACCGGGCCGGGCCGCGCCGCTAGACTGACCGGGTATGCCCGCGCCCGCCAACCCCACCACCAGCGCCAGTAGCGCCGCCGCACAGGCCCGCGCCGTACAGTCGCGCGACACGACCCCCCAGGACCTGACGGCCGCCACCCTGACCCGCATCGAGGCGGCCCGCGACCTGAACGCCATCCTGAGCGTCAACCCGCACGCCGCCGAGCAGGCCGCGCAGGTGCAGGCCCGCCTGAACGCCGGAGAGACCTTGCCGCTCGCGGGCGTGCCCGTGATCGTCAAGGACAACATCAACGTGACCGGCACCGCCACCACCAGCGGCAGCCGCATCCTGCGCGGGTACGTCAGCCCCTACGACGCCACCGCCGCCGCGCGGCTCGTGCAGGCGGGCGCCGTGATCGTCGCGAAGGCCAACATGGACGAGTTCGCCATGGGCAGCTCCACCGAGAACAGCGCCTACGGCCCGACCCTGAACCCGCACGACCCGGCCCGCGTGCCCGGCGGCAGCAGCGGCGGCAGCGCCGTGGCCGTCGCGGCGGGCCTGAGCGCTGTCAGCCTGGGCAGCGATACCGGCGGCAGCGTCCGCCAGCCCGCCGCGTTCACCGGCGTGTACGGCCTGAAACCCACCTACGGCCGCGTCAGCCGTTACGGCCTGATCGCGTACGCCAGCAGCCTCGACCAGATCGGGCCGTTCGCCCGCACCGCGGAGGACCTCGCGCTGATCATGAACGTCATCGCGGGGCACGACCCGCACGACGCCACCAGCCTGAACGCCCCGCCCGCCTTCGCCGCCGGGACGCCCGACGACCTGCGCGGCCTGCGGGTCGGCGTGATCACCGAGAGCCTCGCCGGGAACACGGCCGGCGTGAACGCCACCCTGAACGCCACCCTGGACGCCCTGCGCGGCGCGGGCGCGACCACCGCCGAGGTCAGCCTGCCGGAACTGCGCTACGCCATCGCCGCGTACTACCTGATCGCCATGCCTGAGGCCAGCAGCAACCTCGCCCGCTTCGACGGCATGGTGTACGGCCAGCGCGTCCAGGGCAGCGACGTGACCGAGGCCATGACCCTGACCCGTGAGCAGGGCTTCGGCCCGGAAGTGCAGCGCCGCATCCTGATCGGCACGTATGCCCTCTCAAGCGGGTACTACGACGCCTACTACAGCAAGGCCATGAAGGTCCGCCGCCTGATCGCCGACCGCTTCACGCAGGCCTTCGGGCAGTTCGACGTGCTCGTCACGCCCACCAGTCCCTTCCCGGCGTTCCGGCGCGGCGAGAAGACCAGCGATCCCCTGGCCATGTACGCCGCCGACGTGGACACGGTTGCCGTCAACCTCGCGGGACTCCCGGCCCTGAGCGTTCCCGCCGGGTTCGAAACGGTGGACGGCACGCCGCTGCCGGTCGGCATCCAGTTCATCGCGCCCGCCCTGCACGACGAACGCCTCGTGCGGGTCGCCGGTGCGCTGGAAGGCATCGGGATCGCGCAGCCGCAGGTGGCCCCCGGCTACTGAAGACGGCGTGGGATGTGGATTGTCGGGAACGGCTCGTTCTACACCCCACATCCCCCTCACGCCCAGGCGCGCACGACCTTCAGCTGCTCGCCGTTGCCGTCCACGACGGCCACCAGTTCGCCGTTCAGGGTGACGACGTGGCGGCCCTGCGCGGGCCAGGCCGGGCGTTTGCCCTGGCGCAGTTCACGGGCCATGCGGTCGTCGGCCTCGATGACCGGAAAGTCCAGCGCGGCCAGATCGGGAATGCCGGTCGCGCCGGGCAGGTCGTCCACTGTCACGGCGTCACGCAGGTCGTAACGGCCCACGCGGGTGCGGACCAGTCCGCCCAGGTGCGCGGGCACGCCGAGTGCGGCGCCCACGTCGCGCGCCAGGGAGCGCAGGTACGTGCCGCTGCCCACGCTGGCCCGCACCAGCAGGGTGGGGAACTCGCCCAGCGCGGGCGGCAGCGTGAAGGTGTGCCCCGTGTCCGCAGGAGTCCAGTCCTGCGGGTCGAAGGTGCGCGGCGCGGCCTCCACGCCGGGGAACACGCCCAGCAGGTCCAGGGTGTGAATCACCACGTTCCGGGCAGGCAGGTCCAGCGCGCCCCCGGCCCGGGCCACCGCGTAGGCCCGCTGGCCACCCACCTGAATCGCGCTGTACTGCGGCGGCACCTGCGCCTGCGGCCCCGTGAAGGATTGCAGCAGCGTCTGCACCTGCGCCGGGTCCAGGGGCGGCACGTCACCCGTCTCCTCGACCGGCCCCTCGGCGTCCAGGGTCGGCGTCCCGGCCCCCAGGCTGATCCACGCGAGGTAATCCTTGCTGTCGGCCTCCATGAACTGCACGACCTTCGTGCTGTCGTCCACGCACAGCACCAGCACCCCGGTCGCCAGGGGGTCCAGGGTGCCCGTGTGCCCCACCCGTTTCGTGCCGCGCGCCCGCCGGGCACGGTTCACGACATCGTGAGAGGTGAGGTTCAGGGGCTTGTCGACGGCGATCACGGGCATAGGCGTGAGGCTACCAGAGCGGCGCCAGCCGGGAGCGGCGCACGCACCCCCGCGCCCGCGTAGACTGACCCCTGTGTTGCGTGTCGCGTTCTGGCTGACCGCCCTGCTGTTCGTTCCGCTGGGCCTGTACCTGTACTTCCTGCCGCCGGGCGTGTCCGCACTGATCGGCGTGTCGCCGCTGTGGCTGGCGCGCGGAAGCGGCGCGCTGCTGCTGGCCTGGGGCGCCTTTCAGGTCGCGGCCAGTTTCAGGCCCGACGCCGTGAAGGTCGCCGGACTGGCCGGCGGGAACCTGCTGTGCGTGGCCGCGCTGCTGCCCGCCGCACTGCGCGGCGCCGACGTCCTGCCGCCCGCCCTGCGCTCGCTGCTGCTGGGCGTGTCCGCCTTCCTGCTCGTCCTGGCCGTCGTGGCCATTCTCTCGTTTCCATCCCGCCGGGGGCACCTATGACCGACCGATCCGCTGACCATCCTGACTCCACGCCCGCCAGTCCCGGCAGGGAACGCCTGCAGACCAGTCCCGGCGGGGAACGCCTGCAAAAACGCCTCGCCCGCGCGGGGGTCGCCTCGCGCCGCGCCGCCGAGGAACTCATCGTGGCCGGGCGGATCACCGTGAACGGCGAGGTGGCCGTGCTGGGCCGCACCGTCACCGACGCGGACGACATCCGCCTGGACGGGCAACTGATCGAGACCGAGAGCGTCCCGAAGGTCACGTTCATGCTGTACAAACCGCGCGGGTACGTCACGACCGCCCGCGACGAGTACGGCCGCCGCAACGTCCTGGACGCCATGCCGCGCATCCCAGGCCTGCACCCGGTCGGGCGGCTCGACCGCGACTCCGAAGGGCTGCTGCTCCTGACCACCGACGGGAACCTGACCCTGACCATGACCCACCCCCGTTACGGGCACGAGAAGGCGTACCGCGCCTGGACGGACGGCCAGCAGGAACCCACCCAGGCCGAACTGGACACCCTGACCGACGGCACCCTGAAACTCGAGGACGGCCCGGCCCGCGCGCTGCAGGCCACCCCGGCGCGCGGCGGGGCGTTCGTGACGCTCGGCCAGGGCCGCAACCGGCAGGTGCGCCGCATGCTCGACGGGATCGGGCAGCCGGTCACGCGCCTGCTGCGTTACCGCGTGGGCGGCCTGTGGCTGGGCAACATGGAGGTCGGCGAGTACCAGCAACTCGACGGGCGTGACCTGCAGGACCTGCTTCACCCCGAGAAGGTCCCGGCGGCCGTCTGGGACCGCGAGTGGGAACGCATTCAGAAACGCTGGGGCTGAGGGGCGTGCCGGGCGCGGGGTACCCACACCTCCACAACCCCGCAGCCCGGCCTGCTATGCTCTGTCCTTGCGGGGGAATGTTCGGCCGCGCCCAGGCGTGAGTCTGGGTGAGGAAAGTCCGGGCACCGCAGGGCAGGGATGCCAGCTAACGGCTGGTCGGCGAGTCAAGTGCCCGCGGCGCGCGCCTGCGTGCGGGTGGCGGCGAAGCTGAAGGACAGTGCCACAGAAACCAGACCGCCACCTGCTGACGTTTCAGTACGTGAAGCCCCGGCGCGGGCGGGCAGGTGGTCAGGGTGAAACGGTGCGGTAAGAGCGCACCAGGCTCCCGGGAGACCGGGAGTGTCTGGTAAACCCCATCCGGTGCAAGACCCGACAGTGCGCGAGGGTGGCCCGCCCTATGACCGCCAGGATGGTCGCTTGAGGCGCGCGGCGACGCGCGTCCCAGAGAGATGGCCGAACAGTCACGCGAGTGACGGACAGAACCCGGCTTACAGTTCCCCCGCACCACACGAGCAGGCCGCCTCCGAGCAACCGGGGCGGCCTGCCTGTTGAGGGTCGTTCTGTTGTGGTTCGTGGGGTACGGACTTTTCCTGTAATACGGATTCCGTTTGTTTCGCTGACAATCCGGAACTTCACCGGATTGCCAGCTCCACGTCCGGAACCCTTTTTTCTCCTACTCGCATCCGCTCGGACCCAGCGGCTTTATAAGCCATTCAATCGGAGTCCGTATTACTTGCGGGCGTCCAGGGCGGCCAGCACGAACGCAGCGATCATCAGGACGCCGCCGATGGGCGTGACGGCGCCCAGGAATTTCACGCCGGTCAGGGTCAGCAGGTACAGGCTGCCGCTGAAGATCACGGCGCCCGCCAGCAGCGGCCAGGGCGCGCGGGTCTGGGTGGGCTGGGTGCCCAGGATCAGCAGGGCCAGCGCGGCGTACATCTGGTAGCGCACGCCGGTCTCGAAGGTGGTCAGGGCGTCGGGTGTCAGCTGGGCTTTCAGGGCGTGGGCGCCGAACGCGCCGAACGCGACGCCCAGGGCCGCCAGGACGGCGCCGGTACGCAGGGCATTGAGGGCAGGCATGCCGCTGATGCTAGTGGGGGAGGGCAGGGGGAAGTGTCCTGACTGGCTGGTGTCCTGACGGCCCTGATCGGCTGGTGTCCTGACGGGGCAGGCCGGTGCGGCAGGCGGTGGCAGGTGGGGGCCGGTCGCCCTGAGGCGGGGAAGGTGGGGGCGGATGGGGGGTTGAGTGGGGACAGAGGGGGCACTGGTGGGTCGGCAGTGGGAATTGGTGGTAATTGGTGGGGATGGCTGTTACACTCGCCGCATCAACCTCAATACGTTTAGTTCGTGTTCATGGTTGAACGTGTCCGAAGTCCGGCGTCGCCTGACGTTCCGCCGGGCGAACCGGTGAACCGGACCGCGCAGGGGTTGAGGGGGAGACGTTGCCGTTTGGAGAGTACCCGTACACCATCGACGACAAGGGGCGAGTGGTCATGCCACCGCCTTTTCGTGAATTCGTGGAGGACGGCATGATCCTGACTCGCGGCATGGAAGGTTGCCTGTACGTGTTCCCGCTGACCAGCTGGAAACGCGTGGAAGAGCAGCTCGAAGGTCTGCCCCTCACGGACGCCGGATCGCGGGCGTTCGTGCGTTTCTTCTACTCCGGGGCCAGCAAGGCGCGGCTGGACAACCAGAGCCGCGTGTCGGTGCCGCAGACGCTGCGGGCCTTCGCGGGCCTGGACAGCGAGGTGATCGTGGCGGGCGCGCCCGGTCGCCTGGAACTGTGGAACCCGGCCCGCTGGGACGCGGCCATCTCGGCCGTGCAGGACAACCCGCCCAAACCAGACCTTCTCGTGAACTTCGTGGCGTGATCAGCATGAACCCAGAGACACAGCATCCCGACAACCCGGACCTCACTGAGCGTCCGTCCGAATCCACCCTTCCCACCCCCGACCCCTCTGCCCCCGACCCCTCTGCCTCCGACCCTGACGCGGCCGGGGCTTTCTCGCATGTGCCGGTGCTGGCCGACGAGGTCATCCAGGCCCTGGCCCCGGCGCCGGGCCGGGTGTTCGTGGACGGCACGCTGGGCGGCGCCGGGCACACCGGCCTGCTGCTGGCGGCCGGCGCGACCGTGTACGGCATCGATCAGGATCCCTTCGCGCTGAACCGCGCGCGGGCCGCGAACCATCCGGGCCTGCACGTCCTGGAAGGCAATTACCGCGACATGGTGTCGCTGCTCGCGGGCGCGGGTGTCACGCAGGTGGACGGCATCCTGCTGGATATCGGCGTGAGTTCCTTTCAGCTGGACGACGGTGGGCGCGGCTTCTCGTACCACACCGAGGCACCGCTGGACATGCGCATGAGCCAGTCGGGCGAGACGGCCGCCGACGTGGTCAACGGGTACGACGAGGAGGACATCGCCGCGATCATCTACGAGTACGGCGAGGACCGCCTGTCGCGCCGCATTGCGCGCGGCATCGTGTACGCCCGCGAGAAAGCGCCCATCGAGACGACCGTGCAACTGGCCGAGATCGTCAAGCGGGCGTATCCGGGGTTCAGTAAGGGCATCCACCCGGCCCGGCGGACCTTCCAGGCGCTGCGGATTCACGTGAACGACGAACTGGGCGCGCTGCGTGACGGCCTCACGGCGGCCGAGACGCTGCTGGCCCCGGACGGGCGACTGGCGGTGATCAGTTTCCACTCGCTGGAGGACCGCATCGTGAAACGCTTCCTGCTGGGCAGTCAGGTGCTCTCACCGCTGACCAAACGGCCCGTGATCGCCTCGGAGGCCGAGCAGGCTGTCAACCCGCGCGCCCGCAGCGCGAAACTCCGCTCGGCGGTCCGGGTGGCGGGGGGCGGCGCGTGATCTGGCCGCCCCTGGGCCGCGCGCAGGACGGCGCGTCACGCGATCCGGGCCGCGTGAAACCGGCGGGTCTGGGCCGGGTGACGCTGCGGCGCGTCTTGCCTGCCGGACTGACGCTGGATACCAGTCTGCCCACCTGGCGGGGGCGGGCGGTGCGGTACGTGCTGATCTACCTGCTGATGGTGGTGGCGATGGTCACGGTGCGCGGCGCGACGCAGCACATCCGCCCGGAACTGCGGGCCGCGCAGGCGCGCGAGGCGGAACTGACGACCCGGCGTGACACGCTGGCGCTGCAATTGCAGTCGCTGGAGAACCCGCAGCGGCTGCGCTCCTGGGCCTTCGCGAACGGCATGCGCCGCTTCACGGACGCGGACAAGGTCACGGAAACCATCGCGCCGCTCCCGTCGGCGCGGGTGCCGGTCTCGCCGGAACGCAAGCTGGAGGTGAAGACGCAGTGGAGGTGAAGATCCGTAACCGCTCGGTGCTGATGCGCGTGCTGGCGCTGTGCATGTTCCTGACGCTGGTGTGGGCGTACGCGCAACTGGAGTGGGGCGTGCCGCAGACCGTGAAGAGTTCCGTGGTGCAGGCGCGCGGGCAGATCGTGGCGTCCGACGGGAAGGTGCTGGCCACCAGCGTGAACGGCAAGCGCGTGTACCCGCAGGGCAGCATCGCCGGGCAACTGGTCGGCATGATGGGCACCACCGAGGGGCTGGAGGGCCTGGAAGCGGCTTACAACAGTCAGTTGACGGCCGGGCAGTCCCTGAAACTCACGCTGGACACCCAGGTGCAGGCGTCCGCCGAGGCGGCGCTGGCCAAGGCCGTGCCGGAACACCGGGGTGAATACGGGTCGGTGGTGGTGATCGAGACCCGGACCGGGCGCGTGCTGGCAGCCGCGAGTTACCCGCCGTTCGATCCGAACAACTGGCGTAAGTTCAGTGACCTGACCCGCCGGAACCGCGCGTTCGTGGATAACTTCGAGCCGGGCAGCACCGTCAAGGCGCTGGTCGTGGCGGCCGCCATGAACGAGGGCCTGACCACCCCGGACACCGTGTACGACACGCCCATGCGCCGCTTCGTGGGGGGCCGCTGGGGCAGCACCATCGGGGACGCGGTGGATCATCCGGGCGCGCTGAGCACGCAGGGCATCCTGCGCTACAGCAGCAACGTGGGCATGAGTCACATCGTGGAGCACTTTCCGATGAAGGACATGCGTTCGTACCTGGAGCAGTACGGGTTCGGGCAGGAGGTCAGCATGCCGGCCATTCCCACGGCGTCCGGGCAGTTGCAGCCGCTGGCACGCTGGAACGAGCTGGTGCGGGCCACGAACTCGTTCGGGCAGGGCATGAGCAGTACGACGCTGCAACTCGCGGCGGCGTTCAATACCCTGGCGAACGACGGGCAGTACATCTCGCCCCGGCTGGTCGAGGGGGCCGGAGGGGTCGAGCGGCGTGACGTGGTGCGCCCGGAGGTGGCCCGCACGACCCGGCGCCTGCTGCAGACCGTGATCACCGAGGGCATCTTCTCGAAGGCGGGCATCAAGGGCTACAACCTGGCGGGGAAGACCGGGACGGCGCAGACGGTGGTGAACGGCCGCTACTCGGCGACGGTGTTCGACAGTGTGTTCGCGGGCTTCTTCCCGGCCGAGTCGCCGCGCGTGACGATCGCGGTGATGGTGCACGGCGCGAAGGTCAATTACCACGGGTCGATGCTGGCGGCGCCGATCTTCAAGGAGATCTCGGCGGACTTGCTGTCCGGCTGGGCGGCGGCGCCGGAGCGGGCACAGCCTGAAGGTGAGTGATGAATGAGAGGTCGCCGTGAATTGACCGGGCGGTCACCCGCTCCCGGTGGCTTCTCACACTGAAGAGGTCCCTACCAGCGTAACCTGAGCCACAAGTCAGGCCATCTGTTCCCCCATAGACGGGGGTTCAGGTGGCCGATTTTGTCTGTGGCAGAACTAATCTGTGAGAAGTTAAATGAGAGAATTAGAACTTGTCTCATAAATCTGGTACTGATCATAAAGAAGAAATCCGCTTTTTTTGAACCAGGTCAAGAAAAAATTCGTCTTTAAAATGAGATCATAAATCGCTTTTCATCATAAACATGCCATCTGGCCCCCGTACGCTCATTCTCGAGATCGGGAAAGCCTTCATGCTGGCACCCGCACTTGAATCCCACCGCACCACCGCCGGGCACGGCCGAGCACACGCCGCCGCACCCGCAGGAGATCACATGCTTCAACCACTGATCCGCTGGACCCGCACCGTCCTGTTCAGCCTCGCCGGAATGACCGCCGCCTCCGCCCAGACCGCCACGCCCGCCCAGACCGGCGGCCCCGCCCTGCCCCCCAGCGCCGTCGCCACCGACGCCGTCCGCAGCGCCCTGAGCGTCACCCCCACCCAGAACGCCGCCCAGACCGCCCAGAGCGCCGCCCAGCTGCGCGCCGAGGCCGTCGCCCGCGCCGAGGCGCAGGCCAGCGACACACTCGCCGTCACGCCCATCCGCGGCCAGAGCGCCGTCGCCCGCTCGACCGCCTACAACAGCGTGCCCGGCCAGACCGACTCCACGCCGTTCATCACCGCCACCGGCACCCGCACCCGCCCCGGTGTGGTCGCCCTGTCCCGCGACCTGCTGCGCACCTTCCCCTACGGCACCAAGGTCATGATCGAGGACCTGAGCGGCAAGTACACCAACATGCTCAAGGGCCGCGTCTTCGTCGTCGAGGACACCATGGCCGCCCGCAAGACCAACTCGGTCGACATCTGGATGGCCACCCGCACCGAAGCCCTGAACTGGGGCGCCCGCCAGATCCGCATCACCGCCGTCCGCTGACCCCAGCACGCCCCCGGCACCACCCCAGGCCGGGCCGCTCCACGTGAGCGGCCCGGCCTGCTCTGATACCCACTCCGATTGAATGGGCTGCAAAGCCCGTTCAATCCGAGCGGAGCGAGCAGGAGTCGAAGCGGGTTCCGGACATGGAGTTAACAGATCGGTGGTGTTCCGATCTGTTAACGAAATAAACGGAACCCGTATGACATCGCTTCTACCGCCGGGCCGCCACCCTGGGCCGTCACGAGCGTCCGCCAGGGCGTCTGGTATCCTCCGCCTTGCATGACTTCAGCCCCGGCCACCCCACCCGAGCGCGGCCCCGCCGCCCCCGACCGCTCGCTGGCCTGGTCACTGGCCTGGTCGCTGGCCCGCGCGCACCTGCGCCGCCGCCGCACCCAGAACGTCCTGACCATCCTCGGGATCGCCGTGGGCGTCATGGCGCTCATCGCCGCGCTGAGCCTCACCAACGGCTTCACCCGCGCCCTGATCGACGCGACCCTGCGCGCCAGCCCGCACCTGAGCGTCACGGCGTTCACGCCCTCACGGCCCGACCCGGACCTGGAAGCGGCCATCGAGGCCGACGGGCGCGTGCAGGCCTTCACGCCCTTCCTGGCCGACAAGGGCCTGCTGACCCGCCCCGCCAGCGAGGGCCGCGCCGCCGGGGTGGACTTCGCCACGCTGTTCGGCATGACCGGCGCCGCCGGACGCGTCCTGGACCTGCCCGCCGCGGAAAGCGCGGCCCTGTCGAACCTGCAAGACGGCGAGGTGATGCTCGGCTCCGCGCTGGCCCGCAACGTCGGCGCGTTCACGGGCGACGAGGTGCGCCTGCTGAACAGCACGCAGCGCCGCACCAGCCTGACCGTGCGCGGCGTGTTCACCACCGGCAACTACCTGATCGACTCGGCGTACGCCTTCACCAACCTCCGCACCCTGCAGACCCTTCAGGACACGCAGAACATCACGGGCTACCAGTTACGGCTGCACAACCCGGACCTCGCGCCGCAGGTGGGCAGCGCCCTGACCCGCACCCGCGCGTACTCGGCCCTGCCGTGGCAGGACCTGTACGGCACGCTGCTCGATCAGCTGGCGCTGCAGAAGAAGGTTATCGCGTTCGTGGTGCTGCTGATCGTGATTGTCGCGGCCTTCGGGATCGCCAACGTGCTGACACTGGCCGTGTTCGAGAAAACCCAGGAGATCGCCATCCTGCGCGCCATCGGCGCCACGCGCAGCCTGATCACCCGCGTGTTCCTGCTCGAGGGGCTGGCGCTGGGCCTGGGCGGCCTGCTGCTGGGCAACGCCCTGGGCCTGGGCATCAGCGCGTACTTCACGGTGCGGCCCTTCACGCTGCCCGGCGACCTGTATTTCATCACCAGCCTGCCGGTCGAGGTGCGCCTGAGCGACCTGCTGGGTGTGAACGCCATCGGCCTGATCACCACCCTGCTGGCCGCCCTGATCCCCGCCCGCCGCGCCGCCGGCATCGAACCCGCCCGCATCATCCGCTGACCCGCAGTCGGCCCGCGCACCGGCCCGGCAAGCTGACCGTAAGCTGAACCACTATAAATGTTTTGCGGGGAGCCGCTCATGGTCCGTCATGTCACGCCCGCTACGCTGACCTCATGAAGAAGCTCCTGATGATTCCAGCCGCCATGCTCCTCAGCACCGCCTCCGCCGCCCCGAAGATCAGCGCGCAGAGCATCATCGTGAACCCCACGCAGCCTGACCTGAACGTCAGCGTCCGCATCAACAAGGACAGCACGGGCGCGCAGAACCCCGCGTACCGTGTGGACGAGAAGATCAGCATCAGCGCCACCGCGAACCGTGACGCGTACGTGTACCTGTTCAACGTGAACCCGGACGGCAGCGTGGATCAGATCCTGCCCAACCGCCTGAGCGGCGCGAACTTCGTGAAGGCGAACACCACCACGACCTTCCCGGCCGCCGACGCGAACTTCACGTACACGGTTGCGGGCCCCATCGGTCAGAACAAGGTGCTGGCGCTGGCGAGCCTGACGCCGCTGAACCTGGATCAGATCAGCTCGTTCAAGACGGCGCAGGACCAGTTTGCGACCGTGAGCGCCAAGAACCAGAACGGGCTGGCGCAGGCGCTGAGCATCGTGGTGACGCCGCTGCCGCAGAACAGCTGGGTGACGGACACGGCGTTCTACACGGTGGCCGCGCAGAACCCGGTGAGCACCGGCAGCCTGTTCGTCGGCACGAACGTCTCGAACGCCACGGTCATCGTGAACGGCCAGACGCTCGGCGCGGCCAACGTGACCTACAGCAACCTGCGCCCCGGCACCCTGCCCATCCGCGTGAAAGCCCCCGGCTTCAACGACTACACGACCACCGTGACCGTCCGCGCCGGAACGACCACCAACCTGAACGTCGAATTCGCCCGCGCCACCACGCCCGCCCCGGCCCCCACCCCCAGCGCCTACACCGTCAGCATCCGCAGCAGCGTCGAGGGCGCCCGCGTGTTCGTGGACGGCCGTGAAGCCGGCGTGATCCGTAACGGCAACCTGAACGTCAGCGTGGCCCGCGGCGCCCACGAGATCGTGATGATCGCCCCCGGTTACCGCACCTTCGTGAGCAACTACAACGTCACCAAGAACGGCCAGATCACCATCAACCCCAGCCGCTGATTACTCTGGCCGCTGATCTATCCGGCCTGAACGTCCCCCCACCGCATGACCGGGTGGGGGGACGTTCCCTTGCGCTGGCGGCGGTCACTGCCCCTGCCTGCGGCGACTGCCCCGGCCGGGGCATGGGTGGTCAGCCGGGCCCGTCGGTCAGCAGGTCATGCAGGACGCGGGCCGTCATGCCCCAGATGTCATGCCCCTGCCACGGGTAACGGTACAGCGGCACCCGCTGACCGTCCGGCAGGGACCGCGTTTCCCGCACGACCGGCGTGGCCCGCAGGTCCACCAGCGACGGCAGCAGCAACTGCGCCACCTCGCTGCTCAGGGTCAGGGTCGGTTCGGCCGGAATGCGCGCCAGGACCGGCGTCACGTGAAACCCGACCGGCGTGAACACGTCGTCCAGTTCGCCCAGCACCGTCACCTGGGCGGGGTCCAGTCCCACCTCCTCCCAGGCCTCGCGCACGGCGGCCTGGGGGGGCGTCTCGCCGGCCTCCAGGCTCCCGCCGGGAAAACTGATCTGCCCCTGGTGGGTCGGCAGGTCCGCCGACCGCACCGTGAGCAGCACGCGCGGGTCCACCTCGCGGGTCAGGGCGACCAGCACGGCCGCGCGGCGGTACGTGGGCAGGTGCAGGCTGCGCCGCCCCCGTTCGCCCACCCACAGCGCCCACGGGTCCGCCAGCGCCGAATCCAGCGGGTCCGCGCCGCTCATGATTCCGGCCCCGGACCGGGCAGGGCGCGCAGGGTGGCCAGCGACCGGTCACGCAGGGCCAGTTCCGGGTCCACGCCCACGCTGCGCGCCCAGGTGACCACGGCCGCCAGCACGTCTGCCACGCCCCGCGCGGTATCGGGGGCCTGCGCGGCCGCCTGCGTGACGGCCGCCCGCGCCTGTTCCGCCGACACTTTCGGCGTGCCTGCCAGTTGCGCGTCTGCGAGTTTCTGCGTTTTCGCCTCGCGGGCCAGGGCGCCCAGCCCGGCCGGCACGCGGTCCTCGGGGCGGCGGGACTGACCGCCGCGTTCCTGCGCCTTGATCTGCTGCCAGTTCCTCATGACATCCGCGCTGCCCTGCACGCTGACCTCACCGAACACATGCGGGTGACGGCGCACAAGTTTCTCCACGATGCCCCGCTCGACCGCCGCGTAATCGAACGTTCCGGCCTCCTCGGCAATCACGCTGTGAAACGCCACCTGGAGCAGCACGTCGCCCAGTTCGTCACTGAGCGCCGCCGGGTCGCCGCTGCCCGCCGCGTCGGCCGCCTCGGCCGCTTCCTCCAGCAGGTAGGGGCGCAGGGTCTCGTGGGTCTGCTCCTGATCCCAGGGGCAGCCGTCCGGGGCGCGCAGGCGGCGCATGATCGTCAGAAGGTCCTGCATACCGCCAATGTAACGCGCCGGGAGCCTGCCATACGGACTCCGATTGAATGGGCTACAGAGCCCGTTCGATCCGAGCGAAGCGAGTGGGAGCAAAACGGGTTCCGGACATGGAGTTGGCAACCCGGTGCTGTCCTGGGTTGTCAACGAAATAAACGGAATCCGTCTCACGCGGGCCGACCCGGCAGGCGGCGGACATTCACGAACACCCCGGGGAAACATGAGGCGCGGCGTCGGCGGGCGCGCGGCCCCTCACGCTCACTTCACGCCGCGTCAGGTGGCGTGTGATGCACTGCTGTCATGACCATCACCCACACCCGCACCCTGGCCCTCCTGCCCGCCACCCTGCTGCTCACGGCCAGCCTTCAGGGCGCCTCTGCGCAGGCCGTCCCGGCCAACTGGAACAGCGCCGCGCTGGCCTCGTCGACCTTCGTGATCCTGGACCCGCAGATTCAGGGCAACCCGAACGTCGTCAGCGCCCAGCAGCGGCAGGGCGTGCTGGAAGCCATGAAACGCGACTCGGCCGGGGCCATCAAACGCCGCTACCCGAACGCCGTGATCGCCGCCGACCCGGCCACCCCCGGCGCCGTGCAGGTCAGGCCCGTGCTGGTCACGCCGTCCGTGCTGGCCCCCTGGAACAAACTGACGGCGCAACTGGAATTCCGGATGCCTGCCGGGAACAACGTGATTCTCAAGCAGGACTTCGGCGTGCTGACCCTCTGGCAGAAGCAGGCCGAGGCGGCCAACTACATGTACGACGTGCTGGCCCAGCGTCTGCCGTGAGCGGGGCGCCTGCCGTGATCCGGCTCTGAACACCCTGGGTCATTTGCAACCCTGAGTGCCACAGTTCCTCCGGGATTTCTATGACATGATTCTGATGACACTGCTCATACTGTCTCATAGGAGGAACTTCCATGACCCGACAGGCCATGACCCGACAGGAGTATCTGCTTCGCTGCGCCTGGATCAGCTTCCAGCACCGCTGGACGTGGGCAGCTGGCGTGGCGGCCCTGGCCGCCCTGGCCGGAATCATGCTGGAGGTCGGCGCGGCGCTCACGCTGCTGCTGACACTGGGAGCCACGCTGCTGGTGACGGCCGCCATCGTCGTGAACTCGGTGCAGCGGCACTCGCAGGACGTCCTGCCGCTGCGTGACCTGCCGGGCGACCCGCAGGAAACGGCCCGGCAACCCTGAACGAAACGCAGCGGTTCTCACATGGGCCGCCGCGCAGGGCATGTTAGGTTTCACGCATGACATCCAGTACCAGCACGAACAGCACCAGCACGAACAAAAGCGCCTTCATTACCGGCGCCAGCAAGGGCATCGGCCTGGCCGTGGCACGCGCCCTGATCGCCGACGGGTACGCCGTGACCATCACCAGCCGCAACCAGCAGGAGATTCAGGGCGTCGCCGCTGAACTCGGCGCGCACGCCCGCGGCGTGGCCTGCGACGTGAAGGACCCGGCCGCCGTGCAGCGCGAGGTGAACGACCACGTGCAGACCTTCGGCACCCTGGACGTGCTGTTCGTGAACGCCGGCGTGGGGCACTTCGGGAACATCGCGGACCTGAGCATCCAGGAATGGCAGGACGTGATCGACACGAACCTCAGCGGCGCGTTCTACACCGTCAAGGCCGCCATTCCGGCCCTGTCGCAGAGCGGCGGGTACATCTTCACGCTGTCCAGCCTCGCCGGGAAGAACCCCCTGCCGGGCGGCGGGGCGTACAACGCCAGCAAGTTCGGCCTGAACGGCCTCAGCGAGGTCATGAACCTTGACCTGCGCGACCGGGGCATCAAGGTCACGCAGATCATGCCGGGCAGCGTCGCCACGCACTTCGCCGGGCACACCCCGGACGCCGAGAAGGACGCCTGGAAGATCCAGCCCGAGGACCTCGCGCAGCTGACGGTGGACCTGCTGCACATGCCGGAACGCACCCTGCCCAGCCGCGTCGAGGTGCGCCCCAGCCGCCCGCCGAAGAAGTAACCGGTGACCGGGTGATGGTTGATGGAAAGGGGAGAGCCCGGTCCATCAACCATCACCTTTTGACCATCAACGCCTTTTACCCGTGCTGCTAGAATGCGCGGGTGTACACGAACCGCCGCGCTCATTACGAGTACGAACTACTGGAGCGCTTCGAGGCAGGCATCAGCCTGACCGGCAGTGAAGTCAAGAGCATCCGAGCGGGCGGCGTGGATTTCCGCGACGCGTTCGCACGCCTGAGCGGTGGGAACGTGGACCTTGAGGGCCTGTACATTCCCACGTACAAGGAAGCCACCTACAACAACCACGAGCCGCGCCGCACCCGCCGCCTGCTGCTGAACCGCGAGGAGATCAGCAAGATGAAACGCGGCCTGGAGCAGAAGGGCCTGACGCTGGTGCCCACCCGCCTGTACCAGAAAGGCCGGTACTTCAAGGTGGAACTGGCCCTGGCGCGCGGTAAGAAACTGCACGACAAACGCCGCGCCGAGGCCGACAAGACCGTGCGCCGGGAGCTGCGCGAACTGTGAAGGGCAGATCAGCAGGCCGCGCCCGCGCCGCCTGGACCGTCCTGGCCGGCAGTCTGCTGCTGGTGGGCCTGGCCGGCGCGCAGATCGCGTTCAGTCGCCTGAACCTGGCGGGCAAGCAGGTCGAGAGCATTCAGCTGTACGGCGCGGAGTACGCCAGTCAGGCGGCCCTGAGCGGCCTGCTGAACGTCGCCCGCGACGGCGCCCTGGTGCGCGTGACCGGGCTGGGGCACACGCTGCTGCTGCCCGTCGACGAGGACCAGCAGCGCGCCGCGACCACCTTCAACACCGTGCAGCTCGACACGCGCCGCCTGAACGCCCGCGCCGCGACCCTGGTGAATGGCAACCTGTACCTGCCGCTGGACACCCTGGCCGACGGCCTGGGCGCGCAGTACCAGAAGGGTGAATTCAAGGTGGCCGCCCCGGCCCTGCTGTCGGTCAGCAGCCGCGCCGGGCGGGACAGTGACCGCATCGTGCTGGACCTCAGCCGCGACGTGGAGATCAGCGACGAGCAACGCGGCGACCGGGTGGTGGTCACGCTGCGCGGCCTGAGCGGCGACGCCCGCCGCTACACCACGCGCGGCGCGTTCGTGCCCAGCGCCGAGGTGAAACGCGAGGGCAGCGACCTGACCCTCACGCTGCCCGTCAATGCCACCAACGGGTACCGCGTGTTCAAGGTCGTGCGGCCCGGCAGCGTGCGCGTCGTCGTGGACGCCGGGCCCGGCGTGAGCCGCAGCAGCCCGGAACTGCTTGAACGGGTCACGCGGCCCCTGATCGTGCTGGACCCCGTGCGGGTCAGCGGCGTGGGCCGCGACGTGACGCTGGAAGTCGCGCGCCGCTCGGCGGAACTGCTCAGCAAGGCCGGGTGGCAGGTGCAGGTCACGCGGGACACCGGCACCGCCATGACCCGCGACGAGACCCTGAAACTCGCCCGGCAGAGCGACGTGTACCTGGGCCTGGACCTGGGCCGTTTTCCCGGTTCGTCACGCGGCGGCGTGACCGTGTACGAACAGACGGGCGAGGCTCCGGCCCGCATCGTGAACGCCATCCGCAGCGGCGCGGGCGTCCCGTACGGCGGGCTGGTCGTGGCCGGGACGGGCAGTACCCGCCGCCTGAGCGAACTGCTGCGCGGCGAACTGAAGGGCGGCGGCGTGAACGCCACGCAGGAACGCACCTCGCGCGTGCTGACGCTGGGCGAGGCCCCGCAGGCGGCGCTGCTGCTGGAACTCGGCTGGTCCAGTAACGCGCAGGACCTCGCGCGGCTGGGCGTGGACGACCGCCTGCAGGTCATGGCGGTCGCCGTGGCCCGCTCGGTCGCCACGTACCTGACGGCCCGCGCGAACAACAACGCCAACATCTCCGCGCAGGAGGCCGGGCAGTGAGGGGTGTCGCGCGCGTCTTCTCGCTGTTCAACGTGGTCTCGGCGGGCCTGCTGGCCGCGTCGGTCGTGGCGTTGCAGGCCGTGCAGCGCCCCCCGGTCGCGCCCACGCCGCCCAAACTGGAACTCGTGGAACGCACGCCGCTGAAAGTCAAGGTGTACTTCACGGACGCCAAGGTGCAACTCCTGAAACCCGAGACGCGCACCCTGATGGTCGCCAAGAGCAACGCCCGTGCCGTCGCGCAGGCCGCGCTGAACGTCTGGGCGGCCGGCCCGTACGACCGCAGCCTGCTGGGCGCCGTGCCCGCCAAGACCGCCCCGCCGAAGGTGTACCTGCGCGGGCAGCATTTCTTCGTGGACATGCCCGCCGCGTACGCCAACCTGCGCTACGGCACCAGCGGCGAACGCATGCTGCTGTGTACCATCACCCGCACCCTCCTCGAGGAGCGCGGCGAGGACGTGACCTTCCTGCTGGGCGGCGAGAACGTGGAAACCCTGGGCCACCTGGACCTGCGCGAACCGTACACCCGCAAGGACTGCGCCGACCAGTGAAGCCCGCCGCTCCCCGACCCGGAGGTCCGGCCTGAGCCTCAGGTGCCTCACCTGAGCGCCCCGCGCGCGAACCGTCATGCTTCAGAGCGTCACCCTTCAGGGCTTCAAATCCTTCGCTGACCGCACCCGCCTGGACTTCGGCCCCGGCGTGAGCGCCGTCATCGGCCCGAACGGCAGCGGCAAGAGCAACGTCGTCGAGGCGATCCGCTGGGCCACCCATCAGGCCCGCGCGCGCGAGTTGCGGGCCGCGCGCGCCCAGGAACTGATCTTCCACGGCAGCGGCGGCAAGGCCCCGCTGGGACTGGCGGAAGTGCAACTGGAACTCCGCACGCCCGCCGGGGAACGCGTGAACCTCGCGCGGCGCATCTACCGCGACGGCACGGCCGAACAGGACCTGAACGGCCGCGCCGCCCGCGTGCGCGACGTTCACGGAGCGCTGCGCGGCACCGGCCTGGGACCGGGCGGACTGGCCGTGATCGGGCAGGGCGAGGTCAGCGGCGTCGTGCAGGCCGAAGGGAAGACCCTGCTGGGCTACGTGCAGGAGGCCGCCGGACTGTCCCGCGCCGTCACCGCCCGCCAGGAAACCGAGGCGCGGCTGCGCGAGGCCGACACGCACCTGAACGCCCTGCGACTGGTGTTGCAGGAACGCGAGACGGCCCTGGCCCGCCTGGAACAGGCCGCGCAGGACGCCCGCACCTGGAACGACCTGACCCTGCGTACCCTGACCCTGGAAGACGCCCTGAAACGCGAGCGGCAGGCCGCACTGGCCCGCGAGATCGCCGCCGCCCGCGCCGAGGCCGCCGAACTGGACGCCCGCAGCGCCGCGCTGGGCGGCGAGGTGCAGGCCGCCGCCGCCGCCGTCGAGGCCGCCCGCGAGGCCGCGCAGGACGCCCGCGCCCGCCGCGACGCGCACGCCGGAGCCCTGGAGACCCTGCGGGCCGCCCGCGCCGCGCACGAACAGGCCGCCCGTTACCGAGACCACCTGGACCGCGAGCAGGCCAGCCTGAACGCCGAACTGGCCGCGCTGCCCACCCGCATGCCCGAGCAGGCCGCCCCGGACCTGAACGCCCTGACCGCCGACCTGAACGCCGCCCGCGAGGCCGCCGCCGCCGCCGAGACCCGCGCCCGCCGCCTGGAAGGCGACCTGACCCGCGCCCGCACCCTGGTCGCCCGCGCCGCCGAGGCGCACGCCCGCCAGGACGCCAGCCGCGAGACGCTGCGCGCCGAACTGGACCGCGCGCAGGGCAACCTGGACGTCACGCTGGAGAACCTCGCGGCGGCCCGCGAACGCCTGGACGCCGCCCGCACCGCGCACGCGCACGCCGCGCAGGGGTACGCGGCCCTGCACGCCGAACGTGAGGCCGCCACCGCGCACGAACGGCACCTGAACGCCGAACTGGCCCGCGTGAACGCCAGCGTCGCCCCGCTGCGCCGCGAACGCGAACGCCTGGAAGCGGCCCTGAACTCCTACGCCCGCTACGGCGAGGGCGCCCGCAACGCCCTGCGACTCGACCATCCGGGCATCGTCGGGTCGGTCGCGGACCTGCTGACCGTCCCCGCCGAGTACGAGGTCGCGGTGGGCGCCGCGCTGGGCCGCCGCCTGGAACAGGTCGTCGTGAACCGGGCGGACGACGCCCGCGAGATCATCGACGAACTGAAACGCACGGGCGGCCGCGCCACCTTCCTGCCGCTGGACCTGATCCGCGCCCGCCCCCGCCGCGACGCGGCCCTGCTGCGCGAGGACGGCGTGATCGGCAACCTCGCGGACCTGTGCCCCAGCGACCCGCCCCTGGTCGCCGAGAGCATCCTGGCCGACACGCTGATCGTGCGGGACCTGCGCGCCGCGAACCGCATCGCCCGCACGCACGCCAGCCGCCCGCGCCTCGTAACGCTGGACGGCGAACTCGTCGAACCCGGCGGGGCCATCACCGGGGGCCGCGCCCGCGACACGGGCAGCGGCGTCCTGGCCGACCAGCGCCGCTTTCAGGAACTCGACGCGGAACTGGAGGACGCAGACCGCCAGGGCGCACGCCTGAACGCCGAACTGAAGAAGGTGCAGGCCACCCTGGGCGGCAGCGACGAACGCCACGCTGCGCTGCGCCGCGCGCTGGACGACGCCGCCCGCGAGGAACAGGCCGCCGAGCGGCGCGTCACGGAACTCGCCGCGCAGGAACGCAGCCTGGAAGCCAACCGCGACCGCCTCGCCGCGCGCCTCGGACCGGACCTGACGGACAGCCCCCTGCCGGAACCCGGCGCGCCCCTTCCGGACCTGGGCGCCCTGGAAGCCGACCTGCACGCCCAGCGAACCGCCGCCGAGACGCAGCGCGCCGCCGAACGGGCCGCCGCCGAGACGCTCGCCCTGGCCCGCGAGACGGACGCCGCGTGGCGCGCCTACCGCGCCGGACGCGCCCGCGCCGGGGAACTCCGCGAACGCCTGACCGCCAGCGCGCAGGCCATCGCCGCGCAGGACACCCACCTGCACGCCGCCGCCGCCGAGGTCACGCGCCGCGAGGCCGCGCTCGGCACGCTCGACGAGAACGAGTACGCCCGCGCCGAGTACACCCGCGAACAGGCCGCGCAGACCTACGCCAACCTGATCGCCACGCAGAACCGCGCCCGCGCCCGCCTGGACGACCTGCGCGTCCTGATCGCCCGGCGCGAAGGCAGCCTGGAACCCATCCCCGACGGCTGCCTGCCGCCCGGCACGCCCCGCGAATGGACGGCCGAACTGACCCGCACCCGCAGCGCCCTGGAAAGCCTGGGACCCGTGAACGCCCGCGCCGAGGCCGACCTGCACGCCGAACAGACCGCCCTGAACGCCCAGCGCGCCGAACTGACCGACGCCGACAGCGCCGCCACCGAACTGCGCGCCCACCTCCACGACCTCGAAACCGCAGAAGGGCACGCCACCGCCGCCGCCTTCGACCGCGTGAACACCGCCTTCCGCGAGTACAGCGCCGAACTGCTCGGCGGAACCGGCGAACTCGAACGCGAACACGACGACCAGGGCCGCCTGCGCGGTCTGCGCCTCGCCGTGCAGCCACGCGGGAAACGCACCCGCTCCATGACGCTGCTCTCGGCCGGGGAACGCACCATGGCGGGCCTGGGGTTCCTGTTCGCCCTGAACCACGCCGGCGGGGAAGGCAGCGCCGGAGGCCTCCCGCTGGCCGTGCTGGACGAGGTGGACGCCCCGCTGGACGAGGCGAACATCCGCCGCTTCACCGCCTTCCTGAAACTGTTCAGCGAACGCGGCGCGCAGTTCCTGCTCGTCACGCACCAGAAGGCCACCATGGAAATCGCGCACGCGCTGTGGGGCGTCACCACCGACCAGACCGGCGCCAGCCGCGTCCTGAGCATCAAACAGCCCGGCGAGGCGCAGGCCGGGTAAGCGGAGCCGTCAGCACGGGCAATTCTGCTGGAAAGCCCCCCGCCGCGCCCGCTACAGTCGCCCTATGAACCCGGCGCCCCAGTCCGTCCCGGCCCGCCTCGCCCAGATCGCGCTGTACGGCGTGGCGGCCGCCGCGGTGGCCGGGCTGCTGACCCTGACCGTCAGTGCCGTCCTGAACGGCGGCCTCACCCGCGCCGGAGCCGCCGACGCACTCGGCTGGGGCGCCCTGATCCTGGGGTTCCTGTCCGGCGCGGTCGCGTACTCGCAGTCCGGTCAGAGCCGCATCGAAAGCACGATGCGCGCCCGCCTGGGCGAGAGCTACCGCGCGCCGGGCCTGCCCTGGCCGCAGATCCTGATCCCCCTGATCGGGGCGGGCGTCCTGTCGGCCATCGTGTTCGCCCTGAACTGACCCGGATCTCGCTGACCGCGCGTCGGCATCCGCCAGATGAGCGAGGGGTCGCCCCCGCCGGGCTGCGCCATTCGGGCAGTGGTGCCGGGGGGGCGGGGCGTGCCATGCTGCGTGGCATGAACGACATGCCGACCAGCGTGGTGAACCCTTCGCCCCAGCAGGCGCTCCAGGCGTTCCTGACGCACTGGCAGGGTCAGGAGTACCGCGCCATGGCGCTCGCCATGCCCGCGCGGGTGTTTCCGGGCGGGCGGCGCAGCGTGCGGCAGGTGCGCCGCACGTACCCCGGCAGTCTGCGCGAGTTCAGTATCCTCGCGGCGCGTGACACGGACCCCGCCGCCACGAACATCGACGTGCAGATGCTCTGGCGCGAGCGTGGCGGCCTGGAACTGGGCCGCGTGCGCTACCGCATGGTGTACGTGAACGAGCACGACCAGCCCATCGCCCGGCACCACGAGGGCGGCGTGTGGAAACCGTTCGCGACGTACACTCTGCCCGTGCCCCGGCCCCTGCGGGCCTAGACCGGACAGTGTGGCCGGGCGAGTCTGCATGACTCGCCCGGCTGCCTGCTCCCTACTCGACCCGGAAGGCGGCGGCGTCCCGCGCGGGGAGGCTCAGGTGCAGGTAGCCGCCGCTGACGCTGACGCGGGCGTCCTGCCCGGCGAACAGGGAGGGCGTGGCGGCCAGCGCCTGCCAGTTCACGCCCAGCGAGGCGAGTTTCAGGGAGTACGTGTGGCGTTCGCGGCCCCCGTGCCACGCGGCCAGGACGGTCTGACCGTTCAGCTGGCGGGTGAACAGCAGCAGGTCGCCGCTGAGGCGGTCGGGGGTGGGCAGCAGCGTCTGCGCGCCGCGACTCAGGGCGGGACTGGCCCGGCGGGCGGCGATGGCGGCGCGGGTGGCGTCGAAGACCTCGCGTTCCTCGGTCGTCCACTGGTCCTCGAAGCGCATGTCGCGGCGGTTGTCGGGGTCCGTGCCGCCGCGCATGGCGATCTCGGTGCCCTGCCAGACGACGGGCACGCCGCGCAGCGTCATCAGGGCGCGCAGGCCGTAGCGGGTGCGGGCGCGGCCCTCGTCATCGAACAGGCTGCCCTGCGCGAAACGCGGCACGTCGTGGTTGTCCAGGAACAGCGCGACCTCGCCGGGGCGCGGAAGTTCACCCTGGCGTTCCAGCACGGCCCGCACCGCGCCGAGGCTCTGGCCGCCCATAACGCTGCGTTTCATGGCGTCCTGCAGGCTGAACAGGAACAGGCTGTCGAAGCCCGCCTTCTGCCAGTCGGCGACGGTGCCGGTGTCCGCGTCGAACCACTCGCCGAGCGTCCAGGTACCGGCGGCCCGGTCGGCGGCCAGCAGCTCAGTCAGGAACGGCCCCTCGACGTGCTTGATGGCGTCGTACCGGAAGGCGTTCACGCCCTGTTCACGCCAGAAGTCCGCGTTGCCCAGCAGCAGTTCGCGCACCTGCGGGGTGCTCTGCCGCAGGTCCGGCAGGCCCGCCAGGGGGCAGTCCACGTCCTTGTTCGCTGCCCCGTCGCACTGCGCCTGGGTGTTGAACCACGCGGGGCGGAGCTTCACGGCGGCCGCCTCGTACCCGTAATGGTTGATGACCTGATCGAGCACCACGCGCATCCCGGCGCCCTGCGCGCCGTCCACGAACGCCCGGAAGTCCGCCAGCGTCCCGAAGTGCGGGTCCACCGCCCGGAAGTCGGCGGGCCAGTACCCGTGGTACGGCGCGGTCCCGAACGAGTTCACGGTCTGCTGCGCGTACACGGGCGTCAGCCACACGGCAGTCGCGCCCAGCCGCTGGATGTACGGCAGTTTCTGCGTGAGGCCCGCGAGGTCCCCGCCGTGCCACGCGCGCGGATCGGCGCGGTTCACCCCGGCGTTGTTCCCGGCGTTCCCGTCGAAGAAGCGGTCCGGCATGACCTGATAGATCACCTGCCCCTCGAACGAGGACAGGGGCAGGGCCGTCTGCGCGCCCGACCCGCCCGCCAGGGAGGTCAGCAGCGCGCCCAGCAGGGCGAGGTTTCGCATATCTGCATGGTACCGCTTCCAGAGTAGGGGGTTGATGGAGGATAGGTGATGGTTGATGGAGGATGTCCCCCCGGTCCCACGCATGGAGAAGGGGAGAGGTCGCCCCCTCCCCCACAACCCGCAATTCAGCTTCAGCCGGTGTTCCGGACTCCCGCCGCGATACCCTGGATGCTCAGGAGCAGGGGACGTTCGAACTCGTCGAGGCCGCCGTCGGTGGCGCGGCTGCGGCGCAGCAGTTCCACTTGAATGCGGTGAATGGGGTCGATGTACGGGTTGCGCAGGCTGATGCTTTCTTTCAGGCGCGGCTCGCTTGCCATGAGGTCCGCACCGACGATCTGCTGCACCAGCGTGACCGTGTCGTGGTACGCGGCTTTCAGCATGACGGCCAGCGGGTGGCTCTGCTGGTCGTTCAGGCGCAGGTACTCGTCGAAGACCAGCGGGTCGCTCTTGGCGAGACTCATCTGCGCGTTGTCCAGCACCGTCCGGAAGAACGGCCAGGAGGCGTACATCTCACGGGCGAGGTCCGGGCCGATCTCGTCCAGGCCGTCTTTCAGGCCGAACCAGCCGGGCAGGTTCGCGCGGTTCTGCGTCCAGCTCATGACCCACGGAATGGCGCGCAGGTTCCCCAGCGTGGGCGCGCCGGGGCGGCGCACCGGGCGGGACGCGATGTTCAGGCGTGAGATCTCGTGAATGGGGGTCACGTTCTCGAAGAACGGCAGGAAATCACCGCTGTCCACGAGGTCACGGTACGCCTGCGCGCTGCGGCGGGCGGCGCGGCTCATGGCGTCCGTCCACTCGGGCTTCAGGTTCCCGGCCGGGCGCGCGGCGGACAGCAGCAGACCGTACAGCGCCTGCTCCAGGTTCCGGCGCGCCAGGACCGGGTGGCTGTACTTGTCGGCCAGCGCCTCGCCCTGCTCGGTGATACGCAGGCCCGCATCGATCGTTCCGGCCGGCTGGCCCAGGATTGCGCGGCTGGCCGGGCCGCCCCCACGCCCGATGCTGGTGCCGCGCCCGTGGAAGAACCGCCAGCGGACGCCCGCGCGGCGGCACACGTCACTGATGTTCCGCTGCGCCTCGTGCAGCGCCCAGTTCGCCGCGAGGAACCCGGCGTCCTTGTTGCTGTCGCTGTAGCCCAGCATGATTTCCTGCACGCTGTCGCCCAGCACCGCGCGGTACTCGGGCAGCGACAGCAGTTCCCACACGACCTGCGGCGCGCGGGTCAGGTCGTCCAGCGTCTCGAACAGCGGCACCGGCAGGATCGCCAGCCCCACCTCACGCGCCAGCAGCAGCGGCTCCAGCACGTCACTGACACTCTCGGCCATGCTGATCACGTACCGCCCGAACGCACGCGGCCCGGCCAGCGCCACGGCACGCTGCACCTCACGGATCGGCCCGATCGCGGTTTCCAGCGTGTCCGTCAGGGCCTCCCCGGCCGGCCACAGCGGGCGGCGCGACCGCAACTCGCGGGTCAGGAGTTCCAGGCGGGCGTGCTCCGGCAGGCCCAGGTAATCGGCCTCCACGCCCGACGCGCGCAGCAGTTCCGCGACGGCCGCGCCCGTCTGCCCGCTGTGCTCACGCACATCCAGGCTGACCAGATGCTGCCCGAACACCCGCGCGACCGTCAGCAGCGGCGAGAGCAACTGATCGGCCGTGCGGCGCTGCCCGTCCGCGATCAGGCGGGCCTCCAGCGCCTCCAGGCGCGGCACGAGCGCCACGTTCTGCCCGTCCCGCACGGCGTTGTGCAGGGCCTGCAACTCCGCGCGGTAGACCTCCTGCCCGTCCTCCTCCTGACTGAGGTCCGCGAACGCCTCGCGGATGCCGCCCAGTAGCACCTCGCGCGCCCGCTCGCGGTGCAGTTCCAGCGCCTCACGGGTCGCTTCCGGCGTCACGAACGGGTTCCCGTCGCGGTCCCCGCCCATCCAGGACGAGAAACTCAGCGGCAACGTGGCGTCCGTGTCCCGCCCGAACGCCTCACGGAACGCGCCGCGCAGGTCCCGCTGCAACTCCGGCAGCGCCTGCGCGATGTTCGTGATGTAGTTCAGGCCACCCTTCACCTCGTCCAGCACGGTCGGTTTCAGCCGCCGCAGTTCCGGCGTGTTCCACATGGCCTCCACGTGCGCCGTGATCCGCTGCGCGTCCGGCCCGTCGATCCCACCGGCACTCAGGCCCGGAATGGCCTGCGCCACCTGCACCAGATGGTTGCGGATGGTCCGGCGGCGCATCTCGGTCGGGTGCGCCGTGAACGTCAGGCCCAGATCCAGCCGCGCCAGCAGAGATTCGACCTCCTCGGCACTCAGGCCCTGCTCCTTCAGGTCCAGCACCGCCTGCTCCAGACTCTGCGGCCGCACCCCGGTCGCGCCCTGAAGGACCCGCACCCGCTCGTACTCCTCGGCCAGGTTCACCAGCTGGAAGTACCACGTGAACGCCCGCGCCAGATTCCCGGCGTCCTCACCGGACAGGCCCGCCAGCATCGCCTGCAACTCCCGGTCGTCACCGCCCGCGCGGACCTCACGGACCAGCGCCCGCGTCCGCTCGACCAGATCAAAGAACGCCTCGCCTTCCTGTTCCTTCAGAACCTGCCCGAGCGTGCGGCCCAGCAGGTTCACGTCACTTCGAATGCTCATGGGTTACCTCGCTTGCAGAGAGTGGGTGCGCGGCGGAGTTCCAGCGTGGCCGCCTTCACGCCTCTTCCACGTAACGGTACCGTTCAATGCCCACCGCGCGCCCCGCCTCTATCTGGACAAACACGCCGTTCAGCTCCGCCGGGCCGTCCGCCGCGCCGTACCGGTGCGGGCGCTCCGTCACAAAGCGCTCGATCGGGCCGTGCGGATCACTCCCGATGATCGACTCGAACGGCCCCGTGAACCCCGCATCCGCCTGGAACGCCGTCCCGCCCGGCAGAATCCGCGTATCCGCCGTCGGTACGTGCGTATGCGTGCCGATCACGGCCGCCACCCGCCCGTCCAAGTACCGCGCCAACCCCTGCTTCTCACTGGTCGCCTCGGCATGAAAATCCACGAACACACTGCCCAGATCATCCCGTTCCAGCAGCGTATCCATCGCCCGGAACGGGTTGTCCACCGCCTCCATGAACACCCGCCCCAGCAGGTTCACGACCGTCAACCGCTCCGTGCCCTGCGCGGTCTTCACGTCAAAGGACCGCCAGCCGACGCCCGGCGTGCCCGGATCGCTGTAATTCAGGGGCCGCACGATCGGGTACTTCCCCTCGTCCTGCATCAGCACGTAGATGTCCTTGTGATGCCACGCGTGATTCCCCAGCGTCAGGCAGTGCGCCCCGGCCCTGAGCGCCCCGTCCGCCGCCTCGCGGTGCATTCCGAAGCCACCCGCCGCGTTCTCCATGTTCACCACGATGAAATCCGCCCGCGAACGAAGCGACGGCAGGTGCGACCCCAGCACCCGCCGCCCCGGCGAAGCGAACACATCCCCCACAAACAACAACCTGATCATGACGCGCAGGCTACCGCGCTTTACCGGTAAGCCGGTCAGGGCAGCCCAGGCCCCCGTAACGCCCCCGTAATGGGGGGGGCGCACGCTGCGGGCAGGAGGCGGTAATCATGACGAGAATCCTGGTCACGACGGACGGCAGCGAGCTGGGTCACGGGGCGCTGGGGCACGCGCAGGCGCTGGCGGGGGCGGCGCACGCGGCGGTGACGGTGCTGTGCGTGCAGGCGGACGCGGTGGCGCTGGTGGGTGAGTTCGCGTACGTGCCGCCGGTGGACCCGGCCGAGTTTGCGGCGCAGGCCAGCGCGTTGCGGGCCGAGTTGCAGGCGCTGGTGCCGGAAGCGCGGGTGCGGGTGGAACCGGCGGCCGGGCGCACGCTGGTGCGCGCCATTCTGGATGTGGCGCGCGAGGAGAACGCCGCGCTGGTCGTCATGAGCACGCACGGGCGGGGCGGGCTGGGCCGGGCGCTGCTGGGCAGCGTGGCCGAGGCGGTCGCGCACCACGCGCCGGTGCCCGTGATGCTGGTCCGTGCGGGGCAGGTTCCGGCGGTGTGGGCGGCGACGGAACCGGATCGCCCGGCGGCGCGGCACACGCCCACTGCGTAGGCGGTGGCGGGCGGAACCTCCGCGTGGTCCGGTGTCAGGTCACCGTTGCCCGCGCGGGGGTTCGGTACACTGGCGCGTTATGCCGCGTGTTCCCGTTAAACCCGAAGTGATGAGTCCCGTGGGCGGTGAGGCGCAGTTGCGCGCCGCCGTCGAGGCCGGCGCGGACGCCGTGTTCTTTGGCGTGAATCCCGCCCGTGATCAGGTGGGCCGCGCTGGCCGGGCCGACGGGGCGGGCTTTCACGCGCGCGCAAAGGTGGGCTTCGAGCTGGAGGCCCTGCCGGAGATCATGGGGGGGCTGCACGCGCGGGGTGTGCAGGGGTTCGTGACGTTCAACGTGCTGGTGTTCGACCGGGAACTGCGGCAGGCCGAGGCGCAACTGATCGCGCTGGCCGAGGCGGGCGTGGACGCGCTGATCGTGCAGGATCACGGGGTGGCGCGGCTGGCGCATGAGATCTGCCCGGACCTGCCCATTCACGGCAGCACGCAGATGAGCATCACGTCCGCCGAGGGCGCGGAACTCGCGCGGCGCTTCGGGGCGAGCCGGGTGGTGCTGGGCCGCGAACTGAGCCTGCGGGACATCGAACGCATCGCGGGGCAGACGGACATCGAACTGGAGACCTTCGTGCACGGCGCGCTGTGTGTCAGTTACTCCGGGCAGTGCTTCTCCAGCGAGGCCTGGGGGGGCCGCAGCGCGAACCGTGGGCAGTGCGCGCAGGCCTGCCGCCTGCCGTACGACCTGTTCGTGGACGGCCTGCAACGCGACCTGGGTGACGCCCGTTACCTGCTGTCGCCCGGTGACCTGTACGCGCTGCATCAGGTGCCGGACCTCGTGCGGATCGGCGTGGACTGCCTGAAGATCGAGGGCCGTTACAAGGACGCCGAGTTCGTCGCCCTGACCACCGCCGCGTACCGCAAGGCCGTGGACGAGGCCTGGGCGGGCCTGCCGCTGAGCGTCACCCGGCAGGAGGAGCAGGACCTGGAGCAGGTGTACTCGCGCGGGCTGGCGCCGCACTTCATGGCGGGCACGAACCACCAGACGGTCGTGCGGGGCCGCGCGCCCAGGCACCGGGGCGTGCGGGTGGGCACCGTGCGCGGCGTGACCGAACGTGGCGTGCTGGTCGAACTGAGCGAACCCCTGAAACCCGGTGACGGACTGGTGTTCGACCCGGCCAACTGGCGCGCCCCCGAGGGCCGCGAGGAGGGCGGTTTCCTGTACGGCCTGTGGCAGGACGGTCAGCAGCTGGACGACGCGGCGCTGGCCCGCGTCCGTGCGGGCGGCGTGTACGAACTGCGTTTCGGGCGCGGCGCCGTCGATGGCCGCCGCGTGCGCGAGGGCGACCCGGTCTGGCGCACCCAGGACCCCACGCTGGCCGCGCGTGTCCGACCGCTGGTCGAGGCGGCGGACCCGGTGTACACCCGCCCGGTCACGGCGCACTTCATGGGGCACGTGGGTTTCCCGCCCGCCCTGACCCTGACCGACGAGCACGGCCACAGCGTCACCGCGACCCTGCCCGGCGCGCTGGGCGAGGCCCGCAACCGCGCGCTGGACGCGGCGGGCCTGCGTGAGCAACTGGGCAAACTGGGCGGCACGCCGTTCCACCTTCAGGACCTGACCACCGACCTGAGCGGCGCGGGGTTCCTGCCGATCAGCGCCCTGAACGCCCTGCGCCGCGACGCGGCCGCGCAACTGACCGACCTGCGCGCCCAGGCGCCCGAGCGCCGCGCAGCGCCCCGCCTGGACAGCACCCTGGCCGCCCTGCCCCGCACCGAGCGTGCGTCGGCCCCGGCGACCCCGCGCCTGCACGTGCTGGTCCGCACGCCCGAACAGCTGGACGCCGCGCTGGATCAGAACCCAGATTCCATCACGCTGGATTACCTGGAACTGTACGGCCTGAAACCCAGCGTGGAACGCGTGCGGGCCGCCGGGATTCCCGTCCGGGTCGCCAGCCCCCGCATCCTGAAACCCACCGAGCAGAACCTCCAGAAGTTCCTTCAGTCCCTGAACGCGGGCATTCTGGTCCGCAGCGGCGGCCTGCTCGAAGGCCTGCAGGAACAGCGCGGGCCGGAGTCGGGCGGGCCGGAGTCGGGCGGGGCGGAGTCGGGCGGGCAGGCGTCGGGCGGGGCGGAACTGACCGGCGATTTCAGCCTGAACGCCGCGAACGTCCTGACCACCCGCGCGCTGCTGGACCTGGGATTGACCCGCCTGACGCCCACCCACGACCTGAACGCGCAGCAGATCACGGAACTCGCCGGACTGGTCGGCGGGCAGCACCTGGAAGTCATCGCGTACGGGCACCTGCCGGTCTTCCATACCGAGCACTGCGTGTTCTGCCGCTTCCTGAGCAGCGGCACCGACTACACCAACTGCGGGCACCCCTGCGAGACGCACCGGGTCGCCCTGCGCGACGAGCGGGGCCACACGCACCCGGTCATGGCGGACGTGGGTTGCCGCAACACCGTGTTCGAGGGCCGCCCGCAGGTGGCCGCGCCGCACCTGGGGGCGTGGCTGCGCGCCGGTATCTGCGACCTGCGTCTGGAATTCGTGCACGAGACGCCGCAGCAGGTCACGGGCGTCATCGAGGCGCACCGCGCGTTCCTGGCGGGCGAACTGTCGGCCGCCGCGCTTCAGGACGCCCTGGACGCCCTGTCTGCCGGGTCCGGCGTGACCGAGGGCAGCCTGTTCGTGCCGCACGACTTCGGCACGCTGGACGCCCTGCCGGTCCTGTAAACCCTGCCCGGCTGACCCGGATCTGACCGGCCCGCAAATCTTCAGGAACGATGAACGGGGGCCTGTGCCCGCCGCCCGCCGCCAGACGCGCCTTCCCCCCCGGTGGGGGCGGCGCGGTTCTCATGTCAGGTCTCATCCATGCTGCGGCCGGTTCTGTACGCTGGGTCATGACCCGACAGGCGCATCCGGTGAAGGTGGAAAGACACGACGTGTCGGCACGTTGCCATTACACCAATACCGGCGCGAGGGCCGTCCACACCTACCGCGAGACGCCGTTCGGGCTGTTCGTGGCCCGCGAATTCCACGCGCACCCACGCATCCGGCACTGGCAGGCGCACCTGATCCCGGCCCTGAACCTCGTGGTGTGCCGCTACGACTTTCACGGGCGGCGCGAACACGACTACTACCTGGATGTGGCCGACATCACCCGCCAGGGCGACGTGTGGCAGGTGCGGGACCTGTACCTGGACCTGATCGTTCACGACGGTCTGATGGCCGAGATTGCCGACACGGACGAACTGCTCGCCGCGCGCGAGGCCGGGTACCTGACCGAAACCGAGATGCACCGCGCCGTCGCCATCGCGCACACGGCGCTGTCCGGGCTGGGCCGCGCCCGCTACGTGCTGCCCGACTGGCTGGCCCGCCGCGACCTGCACCTGCACTGGTGCGACGCGGCCGCCCTCGCCTGATCCGGACGCCGCCTGACCGACTGCCCGCGCGAACCTGCGTCCCGTGAGGGTGGCCGGGCCGGGTATCTTCCGGGGCATGCCGACCGACCCGCCCGCCGATGCCCAGGCCCGACTGGAAGCCGCCCTGCCCGCCGCGCTGGAGCGGATCCGGCAGACGCCCGGCGTGCTGGGCGCGTTGTGGTGCGGCAGCGCCGCGCGCGGCGAGGCGAACGCGCACAGCGACCTGGATTTTCACGTGCTGGTGGAAGGCGACCGGCGTTGGCGGGCGAATTACGTGGTGGACGGCGTGCCGGTCGAGGCGTTTCACAACCCGGCCCGCAAGGTCCGGGCGATGTTCGCCGCCGCGCAGGGCGACACCATCACCATGTTCGCCGAGGGCCGGACCGTGCTGCCGCACCCGGAACTGGACGCCCTGACCGCCGAGGCCCGCGCCCTGCACGCCGCCGGTCCCGCCCCGCGCCCCCCGACGGGGCAGGAGCGTTTCCGGCTGATCGAGGAGGTCATGGACGCCCGCGCCCTGGCCGACGCGGGCGACCCGCTGCACATGCTGCTGGCCTGCCGCGCGGCGGAACTGGCCCTGGAAGGCCTGTTCGGCGTGCGCGGCTGGTGGCGGGTCAAGCCCCAGCGCTGGCTGCCCACGTTGCAGGAGCGCGACCCGGCCGCCGCCCACGACCTGCGCACGCTGCTGACCACCCCGGACGCCGGGGCGCGGCAGGCGGCGCTGGAGGCCCTGGCCGTCCGCGTGACCGGCGACCTGACGTACCAAGAAGGCGGCAGCGAACCGGTGCCGGTGCCATAGGGCCGGTGTCATGGGGGCCGGTGCCCTGAGCCGGGGCTGCCTGCAGGACGCGTGGGCTAAGGTTTCCGTCAGAGCCGTCCCGGTACGCTGCCGGGCATGATCGAGGTCAGTGGGTACACCAAACGCTACGGGCGGCACGAGGCCGTCAGCGACCTGAGTTTCAACGTGCAGCCCGGCGCGGTGTTCGGCCTGCTGGGCAGCAACGGGGCGGGGAAGACCACCACCATCCGCGCGCTCGTCGGCCTGACCCGCCCCACGAGCGGCACGGTGCGCGTGCAGGGGTTCGACGTCTGGAAGGACCCCATCAGGGCCAAGGCGGCGTTCGGGTACATCCCGGACCGCCCGTACCTGTACGGCAAACTGACGGCGCGGGAACTGCTGCGCTTCGTGGCCCAGCTGTACAGGGTGGCTGGGGCCGACGCCGAGATCGACCGCTGGCTGGAGTTCTTCCGCCTGACCGACTTCGGGAACGAGCTGATCGAGACGTACTCGCACGGGATGCGGCAGAAGGTCGCGATCATCGCCGCGTTGCTGCCCGACCCGCCCGTGCTGATCGTGGACGAACCCATGGTGGGCCTCGACCCGCACGCCGCGCGGCAGGTGCGTGAACTGTTCCGCGCGCACGCCGACCGGGGCCGCACGGTGCTGCTCACCACGCACTCGCTGCCACTGGCCGAGGCGGTGTGCGACCGGCTGGTCGTACTGGATCGCGGGAAGGTGCTGGGTCAGGGCACCATGGACGACCTGCGCGCCCGCACCGGCACCGAGGCCGGAGGCGTGCACGGCGACTCCCTGGAACGCATCTTCTTCCGCCTGATCGAGGAGGAACAGGCCGAGGCGCAGGCCCACGCGCAGGGCCGGGCCGGGGATCAGGCCGGAGCGGCGGAGCGCGCGTGACCACCGCTCCCACCCCGGCGCCCACTCCCGCCCCGGCGTCCGCGCGCCCACCGGCGCGGCCCAGCCTGCTGCGCGTGAAACTGCTGTCCCTGCGGCACACCCTGCAACGCGGCCCGAAATGGGGGTACGCGCTGGTCGGCACGCTCGCCGCGCTGCTGGTCGTGGGCGAGGTGATCGGCACTTGGCGGGCGCTGACCTTCCTGGGCACCTTCGGGGACATCGGCACGAACGTCTTTTCCCGCGTCCTGGAAATCGGCCTGATCACCCTCGCCAGCGGCGTCACCTTCAGCGCCACCACCGCCGCCATCAGTACCCTGTACCTCAGCGACGACCTGAACTTCCTGCTCACGCAGCCCGTCCCCACCTGGCGGGTGTTCGCCATGAAGGTCAGCGAGACCTTCCTGAACGCCGCGCTCGTCCCGGTGTTCCTGACGCTGCCGCTGCTGCTGACGATCGCCGCGTACTTTCAGGCACCCGTCTGGGCGTACCCGGTCATGCTGCTCGCCGACCTGCTGGTGTTCGCCGCGCCCGTCGGGCTGGGCGCGCTGCTGGCCGTCGCTCTGATGCGCTTCGCGCCGGTCGGCCGGGTCCGCGAGGTCAGCACCGCGCTGGGCGTGCTGATCAGCGCCGGACTGGTGTACGCCATCCGCGCCCTGCGTCCCGAGGTGCTCGTCCAGAAGCTCCAGGACCCCACCAAGGTCGAGGCGCTGCTGCGCGACTTCGCCGGGCCGTCCAGCCCGCTGCTGCCGCCCTCCTGGGCCGCGCAGGGCATCTGGCAGGCCGCGCACGGACACCTCGCCGCGCCCCTGCTGCCCCTGCTGCTGCTGACGGGCGCGCTGTTGCTGTCCGCGACCCTGCTCGCCACGAAGGCCTACCAGGAAGGCTGGGCACGCGCCCTGGACTCCAGCACCCCCCGCCTGGACCCCACCCCCCGCCGCGCCGGACGCACCGAACGCCTGCTGACCCGCCTCGGCCCCGGCGGCGCGCTGGCCGCCAAGGACCTGCGCGTCACCCTGCGCGACCCCACCCAGTGGAGCCAGCTGCTGGTCGTCGTCGCGCTGGCCGGCGTGTACCTCGTGAGCGTCAAGGCGGTGCCCATCCCGGTGCCGCAGTTCCGGGGCATCCTCGGGTACATCCAGCTGGCCTTCCAGGGGTTCATCATCGCCGGGATCGCCGTGCGCCTCGCCTTCCCCGCCGTGTCCACCGAGGCGAAGGCGTACTGGCTGCTGCGTACCGCGCCCATCGACCCGCGCCAGATCGTCCTCAGCAAGTTCCTGGGCGTGCTGCCCATCACGCTGACCGTCGGCCTCGTCATGGGTGTCGCCAGCGCCCTGAGCATGAGCCTCGGCCCCACCCTGCTGCTGCTCAGCGTACTCGTCAGCGTCAGCAACGCCTTCGTCATCACCGCGCTCGGCGTCGGGCTGGGCGCCGCCGCCCCCAAATTCGACGCGGACAACCCCGCCGAGATCGGCGTCAGCCCCGGCGGCCTCGCCTTCATGGGCCTCAGCCTCGCCTACTCCGTGCTGTGCCTGCTGCTGCTCGCCCGGCCCGCCGCCGGCAGCGTCCTGCGCCCCGACCTGTACCCCGGGTACAGCGCCCTGACCACCCCGGAAGGCGTGCTGGGATTGATCGGCCTGCTGCTCGCCACCATCCTCGGCACATACCTCAGCCTCCGCACCGGCTGGCAACGCCTCGACCGGCTGGAGTGACCGTCAGGGCCGGTGCGCGGCGCCCGCCCCGACCACCGTGTGCCAGCGGCGCACCTCCCAGGTGCCCACCAGTCCGCCCAGCACGTACGGGTCCGTGCGGGCGAACAGCTCGGCGGCGTCCGGCGCGTCGCCCTGGAACAGCAGCGCCGCGCCGTCCACCGGGTCGGCCAGCGCGCCTGCGAGCAGCAGCTCGCCCCGGTCGGCGGCGGCCTGCGCGTGCGCGAGGTGCGCTCCCCGCAGCGACTCACGCCGCGCGACGTAGTCGGGAACGAGATCGCGGTACAGCAGCAGGAAGTGCATAAGGGCAGTGTACCGGCGCCATCCGTGCGCCGCGTCTCACCCGGCCTGCGCCTCAATGAGCAGCGTCTGCGGCACCTGGGCGTGCAGGCCGTGTGCGCCGTAGATCTCGTGCAGGCCCCGCAGGGTAAAGCCGCTGGTGATCAGGTCGCCAGTCAGTGTGCTCAGGGTGCGGTGTTGCGCGCCGAGCTGTCCTCGGATGCCGCTGCCGCCGGACTGCCAGTGGCCTTCGCGCGCATACTGCTGCACGCGGTAGGCGAGGCGTTCCCCGTGAGCGTCCAGGATGAACCGTGGGGCGTCCACTTCATGGAAGGGCGTCTCGAAGCAGGGGTGTAGGACGGAGAAGCTGAAGTGTCCTCCTGTGACCAGGACGCGGCGGGCGGCGCGGTACAGGGCGCGGTGGTCGGTGATGTCCATCAGCGCGAGTTTCGAGACGATCACGTCGGCCGAGTGATCCGGCACGCTGCTCAGCGTGTGCGCGTCGTCCACGCGGTAGGTCAGGCGCGGGTCGGTGGCCCTGGCCTGCGCGTGGCGGATCAGAGGCCCTGAGAGGTCCACGCCCAGCACCCGGGCGGGATTGTGGGCGCACAGGCGGCGCGACAGGTGCCCCTCGCCGCACGCGAGGTCCAGCACCCGCGCGCCCGGCAGGTGCGGGGCCGCGACCGCCTCATGCCGCGCCAGCAGCGGCTGCCAGAAACTGTCCGGGTCGGCCAGCAGGCGGTCCACCAGGGTCACGTACCCGTCGGCGGCCTGATCGTAGGCGGGTGTCATGCCCTGACCCTACCTTCTCCCGGTTCCGCGCGGCAGCGAACCTGCGCCGGACCCGGATACCCGATGTTCTCCCCCTCTGCCTGTCCGCCAGCCTGATACCAACCTCCGGCGTCCTATACTGGCCTGCACACACAAACAGGCGACCCAGGCCCGGCCCACCCGGGAGGCCCGGCTGCGCTCGCTGCTCGCTTTGCATCAGGGAGGTCAGTCATGTCAACCCACGATCAGCAGGTCAGTGTCAGTCAGGAGCAGTCCGCGCATGCCGCCGGGGAAGAGCAGTTCGAGTACGTGGTGATCGGCGCGGGTTCCGGCGGGTGCGCCGTCGCGGCCCGGTTGCAGGAAGGCGGCGCGCAGGTCCTGCTGCTGGAGGCCGGAGTGCCGGACGAGACGCCCGAGATTCACATTCCGGCGGCCTTCCCGAAACTGTTCAAGTCGCCCCTCGACTGGAACTACGAGACCGAGGCCCAGGAGCACCTGAACGGCCGCCGCCTGTACTGGCCGCGCGGCAAGATGCTGGGCGGCAGCAGTTCCATCAACGCGATGATCTACATTCGCGGTCACCGCGCCGATTTCGACGCCTGGGCCGCCGCTGGCAACCGGGGCTGGGGGTACGACGATGTGCTGCCGTACTTCCGGCGGGGCGAGGATTTCGAGGGCGGCCAGAGCGAGTATCACGGCGCGGGCGGCCCGTTGCACGTCGAGAACCGCCGTTACACGCATGAGATCTGCGACGCGATCACCGCCGGTTTCGAGGAACTGGGCCACCCCGCCAACGACGACTTCAACGGCCCGCAGATGGAAGGCGTGGGCCGCTACCACGTCACGCAGAAGGGCGGGGCGCGGCACTCGGCGGCCGTGGCGTACCTGCGTCCCGCCCTGGCCCGCAGCGGCCCCGGCACCCTGGAAGCCCGGACGGGCGCGCACGTGACCCGCATCCTGCTGGACGGCCGGCAGGCGACGGGCGTGGAGTACCAGGACGGCGCGGGCGCGCGGCAGGTCACGGCCAGCCGGGGCGTGATTCTCGCGGCGGGCGCGATCACCAGCCCGCACCTGCTGATGCTGTCCGGCATCGGAGAGCGGGCGCAACTGGAAGCCGCCGGCATCCCGGTCCTGCACGACCTGCCCGGCGTCGGCAAGAACCTGCAAGATCACCTGTTCGTGCCGGTCGTGTACGCCACCGAGACGCCCGGCCTGAAAGACGCCACCAGCGAGGCCCAGATGAGCCTGTACATGAGCGAGCAGCGCGGCATGCTGTGCAGCAACGTCGGCGAGACGGGCGGCTTCATGAAAACCGACCCGTCACTGCCCGCCCCGGACCTGCAATTCCATAACGGCGCGGCCCTGTTCGTGGACCACGGGTTCCGGGAACTGGACGGCCATCACTACACGCTGCTCCCGTCCCTGGTCGCGCCCCGCAGCCGTGGGGAGATCCGCGTGACCAGCGCCGACCCGCAGGCCCGCCCGAGCATCGAACCCAACTACCTCTCGGACCCGCACGACCTGGACGTCCTGGTGCGCGGCGTGGAACTGGCCCGGCAGGTGGGCGCTACCGCCGCCCTGGCCCCCTACCGACTGGACGAGGTGATGCCCGGCGAGAATCTCACGCAGCGCGCCGATCTGGAGGAGTACATCCGGCAGGAAGCCATGACCATCTACCACCCGGTCGGCACCTGCCGCATGGGCCACGACGACCTGGCCGTCGTCGACGACCAGTTGCGCGTCCACGGGATCAGCCGCCTGTGGGTCGCTGACGCCAGCGTCATGCCCACCATCACGCGCGGCAACACGAACGCCCCCACCCTTATGATCGCTGAGAAGGCCGCTGACTTCATCCTGGGACAGCAGCCGCTGCCGGTCGGTGGCTCTCAGGTCGCCGCGCACGTCGCCACCGACTGACGCAGCCCACTGCGTCGTCAGGCCAGCGGGAACAGAAAGTGCGCCGCCCCATCTCCGGGCGGCGCGCGTTCCTGACGGTCAGGGTCAGTCCTTGACGAGTTCGATGTCAGTCAGTTCGCTGATGGGCAGGCCCCACTGGTTCATGGCGTCGAAGAAGGGATCGGGGTCGAGCTGTTCGACGTTCCACACGCCGGGCTGCATCCAGTTGCCGTTCAGCATCAGCATGGCGCCGATCATGGCGGGCACGCCGGTGGTGTAGCTGACGCCCTGCGCCTGCACCTCGCGGTAGCAGTCGGCGTGGTCCTTGACGTTGTACACGAAGTGCACCTTGGGCTGGCCGTCCTTGCCGATGCCCTTGGCCTGCACGCCGATGCAGGTCTGCCCACTGTACCCGGCGGCGAGGCTTTCGGGGGCGGGGAGCACGGCTTTCAGGAACTCGATCGGGGCGACTTTCATGCCGCGGAAGTCGATGGGTTCGATGGAGGTCATGCCGATGCCTTCAAGGACGTTCAGGTGCTTGATGTACGCCTCGCCGAAGGTCATCCAGAAGCGGGCGCGTTTGATGGTCGGGAAGTGCTTGACGAGGGATTCGAGTTCCTCGTGGTACAGCACGAAGCTCTTGCGGGTGGCGACCTTGGGGTAGTAGATGTCCTGGCTGATTTCCAGGGGCTGGGTTTCGACCCACTCGCCGTTCTCGTAGTAGCGGCCGTTGGCGGTGATCTCGCGGATGTTGATTTCCGGGTTGAAGTTGGTGGCGAACGCCTTGCCGTGGTTGCCGTTGTTGCAGTCCACGATGTCCAGGTAGTGGATTTCCTGGAAGTGGTGCTTGGCGTGGTGAGCGGTGAACGCCTGGGTGGCGCCGGGGTCGAAGCCGCAGCCGAGCAGCGCCATCAGGCCCTTCTCCCGGAAGCGGTCCTGGTAGGCCCACTGCCAGGAGTACTCGAACTTGGCGACGTCCTTGGGTTCGTAGTTGGCGGTGTCCAGGTAGTGCACGCCGGTTTCCAGGCAGGCGTCCATGATGGTCAGGTCCTGGTAGGGCAGGGCGACGTTGATGACCATGACGGGTCCGAAGTCGTTGATCAGCTTGACCAGTTCGGGGACGTTGTCGGCGTCGACGGTGGCGGTGGTGAACACGGCCCGGCTGTCAGGCATGTGCTCCTTGATTTCGGCGACGATCTTGTCTGCCTTGGCGACGGTGCGCGTGGCGATCAGGACTTCCGTGAAGACGCTGTCGTTCTGGGCGCATTTCTTGGCGACGACGTTGGCGACGCCGCCCGCTCCGATAATGATGACCTTGCTCATGGCGCGCATCTTACCGTGCCGGGTGCGGCCCGCTGGTCAGGGTAGGGTGTGAGGCGTGAGCAAGCGTCCCGGCCAGAACAGTCAGAAAGCCCAGAACAGTCAGAAGGTCCAGTCTGCCCAGAAGGTCCGGCCCGGTGGGGGCGTTCCGTCCGGGGCGGGTGGTGTGCGTGAGGTGACGCCGGAGATGCGGGCGCGGACACTCCGGACGTTCGTGTGGGTGATCGTGGGCTTCGCGGCGGGGATTGCGCTGATGGTGGCGGTCCTGTCGGTGCAGGGGCGCGCGCTGCGGGAGTACGCGGTGCGGGTGCAGACGGCGGTGCTGGCGACCGGGCCGTCCGTGAACGTGTCGTACGGGCAGCCGTGCGTGGACGCGCTGCCGGGGGCGTTGCCGTCCGGGGTGCTGTCGTGTGAGGTGCAGGTCAGTAGCGGGCAGGTGTCGGTGCTGATGCAGCTGGAGCGTGACCGTGAGTTCCGGCTGGCGCCGAAAGCGGCCGCCGCGCCGTGAAGCTGACGCCGTGAATCGGGCGCCGTGAGGTTGGGCTGTCAGGCAGGACGGGTCGGCGTTCACGCCGGGGTGCGATCCGGGTGAGTCTGGGCTTGACTCTTGCCTTAGTATTCCCTCACGCTATTGAGAAGCCTTCCTATTAAGGTAGGAGGGTTCAGCGTCCACCCACTCCCGGTCCCCGCAGCGGCCCCTGCCCCCCAGGCGCCCGTCCACACAGGAGAGCACCATGCCCGACCAGACCATGCCCGACCAGAAGGACACCGCATACGCGCCCACCGAGTCCGCCGACATGAAAACCACCGCCCCCCAGGCCCCCCAGGGACGCCTGACCAACCACTCCGGCAACGCCGCCCCCAGCAACACCAACAGCCTGACCGCCGGACAGCGCGGCCCCGTGCTGCTGCAGGACTGGCACCTGCTCGAACGCATGGCGCACTTCAACCGCGAACGCGTCCCCGAGCGCGTCGTGCACGCCAAGGGCAGCGGCGCCTTCGGGACTTTCCGTGTCACGCGCGCCATCCCTGAACTGACGGCCGCGAAACTCTTCCAGAAGGAAGGCACCGAGTGCCGCATGCTGGCCCGTTTCAGCACCGTCGCCGGTGAACGCGGCTTCCCCGACACCGTCCGCGACCCGCGCGGCTTCGCCCTGAAGTTCTACACCGAGGACGGCAACTGGGACATGGTGGGCAACAACACCCCCATCTTCTTCGTGCGTGACGCCATCAAATTCCAGGACTTCATCCACAGCCAGAAACGCCACCCGGTCACGGGACGACGCAGCAACGCCATGCAGTTCGACTTCTGGAGCCTGCGCCCCGAGAGCCTGCATCAGGTCATGTACCTGTTCGGCGACCGCGGCCTGCCCCGCTCCTACCGCTTCATGAACGGTTACTCCAGCCACACCTACAGCCTCTGGAACGAGCAGGGCGAACGCTTCTACGTCAAGTGGCACTTCCACAGCCAGCAGGGCGTGCAGAACCTCACCGAGGACCTCGCCGCGAAGATCGCCTCCGAGAACAGCGACTACCACTTCCAGGACCTGTTCGACGCCATCGACCAGGGCGACTACCCCAAGTGGACCGTCAGCATCCAGGTCATGCCCGAGGCGGACGCCGAGACGTACCACATCAACCCCTTCGACCTGACGAAGGTCTGGCCGCACGCCGACTACCCCCTGATGCAGGTCGGTGAGTTCGAACTGAACGAGAACCCCCAGAACTACTTCGCCGAGATCGAGCAGGCTGCGTTCGAGCCCAGCAACATGCCGCGCGGTTTCGGGGCCAGCCCCGACAAGATGCTCCAGGCCCGCCTGATGAGCTACGCCGACGCCCACCGCTACCGCATCGGCATCAACTACGCCGCGCTGCCCGTCAACAAGGCCGCCTGCCCCGTCATGACCTACCACCGCGACGGCCAGACCCGTTTCGACGGGAACTTCGGCGGTACGCCCGTGTACGAACCCAACTCGTACGGTGGCCCCGACGTGCCCGCCGACACCCTGCAGGAGCCCCCCATGCCGCTGGGCAGCATGGCCGACCGTTACGGCTGGCCCGAGGACGACGCCGACCTGTACGGCCAGCCGCGCGAGCTGTACCGCGTCATGAGCGAGGGCGAACGCGGTCGCCTTGCCATGAACTTCGCCGGAGCGCTGGCAGGCGTGCCGGACTTCATCGTGGACCGCTTCGTGGGCCACCTGGAGAAAGTCTCGGCCGAACTGTCCAGCGGCGTCCGCGACGGCATCGCAAAGAAGCGCGCCATGGCCAAACCCGAACTGACCGACCTGCTGACCGAAACGCACACCCACGCGGCCGGCGGCGACCAGAAACCCCAGATGGCCGTCAGCGCCGACGACTGATACGGACTCCGATTGAATGGCTTATAAAGCCGCTGGGTCCGAGCGGACTCGTAGAGCTGCGAAGCAGAGCGAGTAGGAGTTGAAGCGGGTTCCGGACGTGGAGTTGACAGATCGGTGGTGTTCCGATCTGTCAACGAAATAAACGGAATCCGTATGACCCGCCGCCCGGATTGACAGGCCCGCGCGGCCTTCCGATCCGGTCCTGAGCAGGCGACAGCAAGAGCAGACAGCACAGAGGTGGACCCTGGGTGAACGCCCGGAGGTCCACCTCTGTGCTGTCTGCCGTTCTGTTCTGCTGTTGCCGCGAGCCTCTTCCCGCAGCCTGCCCGGCTGATGGAGTACGTACTGCACGCCTTTTTTCCGCGCCTGCACGCGCCCGCTGCCGGGCCGGGCGGGTTTTTCTTTCTCCCAGCGCGGGTGCAGGGCCTCTGTTGTGGTCATTCTCGCTTTGCAAATCTTCAGAAAGGCTTCATACTGAATGGTGAATCAAGCGCAATTGATGCCGGATTGACCGGCCAGAAGTCCTATCGCATCACCGACCAGGGAAGTTTCACGTGCCGGGCCACGTCCGGCAAGGGGGAGAACGTGTTTCCAGCTGCATTCGATTACATCCGCGCCCACTCCGCAGAGGAGGCCCTGGCCGCGCTCGCCCAGCACGGCGCCGAGGCCCGCATCCTGGCTGGCGGGCAGAGCCTGATTCCCGCCATGCGCCTGCGCCTGGCCCGCCCGGCCGTGCTGGTCGACCTGGGCGGCGTGAAGGACCTGGGCTACCTGCACGAGGAAGGCGGCGAACTGCGCGTCGGCGCCATGACCCGCGACGTGACCCTGGAACGCGACGCGAACGTCCGCGCCCGCTACAGCCTCCTGACCGACACCGGCGCCGTCGTGGCGGACCCGGTCGTGCGCTGCCTGGGCACGGTCGTCGGCAGCCTGTGCCACAGCGACCCCAGCGGCGACTGGGGCGCGGCGGCCCTCGCTGCGCGCGCCGTGATGGTCGCCCGCAGCGCCAGCGGCGAACGCCTGATCCCCATCGACGAGTTCCTGGTGGACTCCTTCCAGACCTCGCTGGAAGAGGGCGAACTGGCCGTCGAGGTGCGCTTTCCCACCCCGGACGGCCGCACGCACGGCTCGTACCAGAAGATCGAACGCAAGGTCGGGGATTACGCCACCGCCGCCGCCGCCGTGCAGATCACGCTGGGCGAGGACGGCCGCGTCACGCACGCCGGGGTCGCCCTGACCGCCGCCGGCCCCCGCCCGGTCCGGGTGGACGCCGCCGAGAAACTGCTGCTGGGCCAGCTGCTGACCGAGGACGTCATCCGCGCCGCCAGCGAGGAAGCCCGCGCCGCCAGTGACCCCTTCGCGGACACGCGCGGCAGCGTGGAGTACAAGAAAGACATGGCCCGCGTGCTCGTCGCGCGCGGCCTTCGCGCCAGCGCCGCCCGCCTGGGCACGGGAGTGACCGCATGACCGCCACCGAAACCACCGACACCACCCTGCGCACCGTCACCCTGAACGTGAACGGGCAGACCATCCGCCAGGAAGTCGAATCCCGCACCCTCCTCGCCTACGCCCTGCGTGACGCCGGCCTGAAAGGCACGCACGTCGGCTGCGACACCTCCTCGTGCGGCTGCTGCGTCGTGCTGCTCGACGGTGACACGCCCGCCAAGTCCTGCACCATGTTCGCCGTGCAGGCCGAAGGCCACCAGATCACCACTGTCGAGGGCCTCGGCAGCCCTGGCGACCTGCACCCCCTGCAACAGGCCTTCTGGGACCAGCACGGCCTGCAGTGCGGGTACTGCACGCCCGGCATGCTCATGACCGCCAAGGCCATGCTGGAACACAACCCGGACCCCACCGACCAGGAAGTCCGCGAGTTCCTGAGCGGCAACCTGTGCCGCTGCACCGGCTACAACAACATCGTCAAGGCCGTGCAGCAGGCCGCGCGCGTCATGCGTGACGAGGCGCAGGCGCAGGCCCTGGCCGGCATGGTTCCCAGCACCGCCGAAGGAGGAGCGCAGTGAGCATCGAAACCGACGCCACCAACAACGCAGGCCCGCAGACCCTGACCATGGGCAAGGGCATGAAACGCAAGGAAGACCCCCGCTTCCTGACCGGGAACGGCAACTACGTGGACGACATGCGCCTGCCCGGCATGCTGTACATGGCCATCGTGCACAGCCCCTACCCGCACGCGAACATCAAGAGCATCGACAAGGAGGCCGCGCTGGCCGTGCCGGGCGTGAAGGCCGTCATCACCGGCGAGGACCTCGTGGCCGCGTCGCTGGCGTGGCTGCCCACCTTCCACGGCTTCGACAAGCAGATGGTCCTGGCCGTCGGCAAGGTCCTGTTCCAGCATCAGGAGGTCGCGGCCGTGTTCGCCGAGACCCGCGAGGCCGCCCGCGACGCCGCCGAACTGGTGGACGTGGACTACGAACCCCTGGACCCGGTCATCAGTCCCTTCGACTCCATGAAGGACGAGGTCATCCTGCGCGACGACCGCGAGGACAGGACCAACCACATCTACCACTGGGACAGCGGCGACCGGGACGGCACGCAGGCCGCGCTGGACGACTCCGAGGTCGTGGTCACCGAGCGCATCTACGCGCCCCGCTGCCACCCCGCCCCGCTGGAACCCTGCGGCTGCGTCGCGCAGTTCGACGCCATGGGCCGCCTGCACTTCTGGGTGACCAGTCAGGCGCCGCACGTGTACCGCACCGCCATCTCGCTCGTGACCGGCATTCCCGAGGACAAGATCCGCGTGATCTCCCCGGACATCGGCGGGGGTTTTGGCAACAAGGTCCCGGTGTACCCCGGCTACGTGTGCGCCATCGTGGGCGCCCTGATCCTCAAGACGCCCGTCAAGTGGATCGAGACCCGCACCGAGAACCTCACCACCACCGGCTTCGCCCGCGACTACCACATGGACGTCACCATCGGCGCGAAGAAGGACGGCACCGTCACCGCCCTGAAAGTCAAGACGGTCGCCGACCACGGCGCGTTCGACGCGGCCGCCGACCCCAGCAAGTACCCGGCCGGGATGTTCGGCGTCGTGACCGGCAGTTACCAGTTCCCGGTCGCGTTCGCGGAACTCGACGCGTACTTCACGAACAAGGCGCCGGGCGGCGTCGCGTACCGCTGCTCGTTCCGCGTGACTGAGGCCAGTTACGCCATCGAGCGCGGCATGGACATCCTGGCGCAGAAACTCACCATGGACCCCGCCGAACTGCGCCGCAAGAACTTCGTGCGCAAGGACCAGTTCCCGTACGACAGCGCCCTGGGCTTCACGTACGACAGCGGCGACTACGAAGGCACCATGGACAAGGCCCTGAACCAGATCGGGTACGCCGAACTCAGGCGCGAGCAGGCCGAGAAACGCGCCCGTGGCGAGTACATGGGCATCGGCATCAGCACCTTCACCGAGGTCGTCGGCGCCGGCCCCAGCAAGCACTTCGACATCCTGGGCATCAAGATGTTCGACTCCGCCGAGATCCGCATCCACCCCACCGGGACCGGCATCATCCGCACCGGCACGAAAAGCCAGGGCCAGGGTCACGAAACCACCTGGGCGCAGATCGTCGCCGAGGAACTCGGCCTGGACCCCCAGAACCTGCTGGTCGAGGAGGGCGACACCGACACCGCCCCCTACGGCCTGGGCACCTACGCCAGCCGCAGCACCCCGGTCGCCGGAGCCGCGCTGGCCCTCGCCGCCCGCCGCGTGCGCGAGAAGGCCAGGAAAGTCGCCGCGCACCTGCTCGAAGCTGCCCCCGAGGACATCGAATGGGTCGAGCATCGATTCCAGGTGATGGGCGTCCCCAGCCGCAGCGTCACCATGAAAGAAGTCGCGTTCGCCGCGTACACCAACCCCGGCGAGGGCAACGAACCCGGCCTGGAAGCCAGCCTGTACTACGACCCGCCCAACATGACCTTCCCGCACGGCGCGTACATCGCCGTCGTGGACGTCGACGCCGAGACCGGCGAGGTCAAGGTCCGCCGCTTCCTCGCCATCGACGACTGCGGCACCGTCATCAACCCCATGATCGTCGAGGGACAGGTGCACGGCGGCCTCACCGAAGGTTTTGCCATCGCCTTCATGCAGGAAATCCCCTACGACGAACAGGGCAACAACATGGCCCCGAACTTCATGGAGTACCTGATCCCCACCAGCGTCGAGGCGCCCGTCTGGGAGACCGGCAGCACCGTCACCCCCAGCCCCCACCACCCCATCGGCGCCAAGGGCGTCGGCGAGAGCCCCAACGTCGGCAGTCCCGCCGCGTTCGTGAACGCCGTCATGGACGCCCTCGCGCCCCTGGGTGTCACGCACATCGACATGCCCCTGACCCGCGAGAAAGTCTGGCGCGCCATCCGCAACGCAGAAGCCGCCGCCGCAAGCGACTGACCAACTGCCCCCCTGACCCCTCCGCTTCGCGGCTCTGCGAGTCCGGCCCTGCGGGCCACCTCCCCTTAAAGGGGAGGCTGAAACTGAAGTGGCTCCCCTTTAAGGGGAGCTGTCACCGCAGGTGACTGAGGGGTTGCAGGTGACCGAGGGGTTGCAGGTGACCCAGGAGTTGCCCCCGACATCAACCTTCTTCCCCCGCCCCTGACCGGGCGGGTGTATCCATTGGAGACCGTATGACGAGGATTCCGTCTGTTTCGTCACCAACCCGGAAGGGCGCCGGGTTGCCAACTCCACGCCCGGAACCCTCTTTGCTCCCACTCGCTCCGCTCGGATTGAACGGGCTTTGCAGCCCATTCAATCGGAGACCGTATGACCCCTGATCCCCAGCGTCCCACCGGGGACACCGAATTCATTCCGGACCTGCCCGAGCGGCTGGCGCAGTTGGCGCGTGAGGGTGCGTCGGCGGTCGTGGCGACGGTGGTGTCGCGCCGCGCGCCGGTGTCGGCGCAGGTGGGTGACAAGGCCCTGATTCACGCGGACGGCCGCATGGAGGGCTTCGTGGGGGGCGCGTGCTCCCGCGAGATCGTGCGGCGGCAGGCGCTGCTGGCGTTGCAGGGTGGGCAGGCGCGGCTGGTGCGGATCGTGCCGGGCGCCGCGCCGGACGCCGAGCACGCCTTCGCCGAGCGGGTCACGGTGCCCATGAACTGCGCGTCGGAAGGGGAGAGCGAGGTGTTCCTCGAACCGCTGCTGCCGCCCAGGTTGCTGGTCGTGGTGGGCCGCACGCCGGTCGCGCGGGCCATCGCCGCGCACGCTGGCCTGATGGGCGACCGCGTGTGGCGCGTGCTGGACGACGACGAGGTGCCGGGCGAACCGGACGCCGTGCCGCTGGGTACCCTGACGGCCCGCCTGTCGGCCCTGCCCGCCGCTCAGCGCGCGCGGGTGCGAAGCGTGGTGGCGTCGCAGGGGCACTACGACGAAACCGCCATCGAGGCGTTGCTGCGCGCCCAGCCGAACCCGGTGGGCCTGCTGGCCAGCCCGAAACGCGCCGCGAACGTCCGCGAGACGCTGGCCATGCTGAGCGGTTTCGGGGACGCGGACCTGGGCCGCATCCGCGCGCCCGTAGGCCTGAACGTGGGCGCCCGCACCCCGCACGAGGTGGCGCTGAGCGTCCTGGCAGAACTGGTGCAACTGGACCGGCAGGCCTCTGTGCCGCCCACCGCTGTTCCGGCACCGGCCGCGCCCGTTCCGACCCCCGGCGAACCGTCCCCCGTGCCGCCCACGCTGCTGGCGCAGGTGATGGACCTGCCGGCCCTGACCGTCCTGAACGCCGAACCCGCCGCCCCGGCAGAGGCGGGCAGCGCCGTGGACCCCGTGTGCGGCATGACCGTCACCCTCCCGGCCCGGCACACCGCCGAGCTGGACGGGCAGACGTACGCCTTCTGCTGCCCGCACTGCAAGGCCCGCTTCCTGAAAGACCCCGCGCGGTACCTGACGACCTGATACGGATTCCGTTTATTTCGTTGACAGATCGGAACACCACCGATCTGTCAACTCCACGTCCGGAATCCGTTTCTCTCCTACTCGCATCCGCTCGGATTGAATGGCTTATAAAGCCGTTCAATCGGAGTCCGTATGAGCGGGGCGTTCAGCGGCGGTTCGTCTTGCCGAACAGGCCGTCCACGGGTGCCGGGACCACCTGCCCGATCACGTCCAGGATCTCCGCGAGGGTCAGTGTGAACACGCCCGCCTCGCCCCGGTCGGCGGCCTCGCGCCACTGGCGGTAGCCACCCTCGTCGGTCGGGAGGGGAGCGCCGGTCTGGATCAGTTCCAGCACGCTGGTGCGCAGGGCTTCTGCGGTGACCGGGGCGTGGCCCAGGTGCGGCTGCACGCCGCCCCGCAGGTGCGGGTTCCCCAGCCGCAGCCCGTCCAGAGCGATGTGCAGCACCGTGCCGGTCGGTTCGTCGTCGCGTCGCAGGATCAGCACGGTGCTGGTGTCCTCGCCGGGGCGGGTGCGGTACGTCCAGCGCTGACCGGCCTGAAAGTCGATCTGAACATCGGAAGTCGTCATGGGACGCAGCGTACCGGGCGGCGCCGGGGTGTTCCCTCACCCGAATGGCGCAGTGGTCGGTACGTGCTCTGGCCTGAACGCCGTTCAGATCTGGCAGCGCCGCGCGGGCCGGGCGTCCATAATCACGGGCGATGAACATTCTGGTGACGGGCGCGACCGGCTTCCTGGGCGGGGTGACGGCCCGTGAACTCGCGCGGGCCGGGCACACCGTGACGGGTCTGGGCCGGGACGTACACAGGGGCGCGGCGCTGGAGGCGGACGGCGTGCGTTTCGTGGCGGCCGACCTGCGCGGCGCGGACTGGGACGCCCTGCTGGACGGGGTGGAGGGGGTGGTGCACGCGGCGGCCCGCTCGACACTGTGGGGGCACGCGGCGGACTTCCACGCGGACAACGTGGACCCCAGCGCCGCGCTGGCCCGGGCGTGCGCGCGGCGGGGCGTGCGGCTGGTGCATGTCAGCACGCCCAGCGTGTACAACGCCACCGGAGTGACCGATCAGGTGCGCGAGGACACCCCGGTCGGCCCGCGCTTCGACAGCCTGTACGCCCGCAGCAAGTGGCAGGCGGAGCAGGAGGTGCGCGCCGCGCTGCCCGACGCGACCATCCTGCGCCCGCGCGGCATCTACGGGGTGGGGGACACCAGCATCGTGCCCCGGCTGGCTGCCGCCCTGCGTGCCGGTCGCCTGCCGCGCCTGACGGCTCATACGGATTCCGTCTGTTTCGTTGACAGATCGGAAGACCACCGATCTGTCAACTCCACGCCCGGAACCCGTTTTTCTCCTGCTCGCTCCGCTCGGGTTGAACGTTTTTGCAAACCTTTCAACCGGAGTCCGTATCAGGAGGTCTGGACGGACCTGACCGACGTGCGCAACGTCGCCCACGCGATCACGCTGGCCCTGACCCGCCCCGCGTCCGGCGTGTTCAACATCACCGACGGGCAGGCCATCCCGCTGTGGGCGACGCTGGACCGGCTGGCCGACACGCTGGGTGTCCCCAGACCGACCCGCCGGGTGCCCGCGCGACTGCTGGAGGGGGTGGCGGCGGCGCTGGAACTCGGCGCGCGCCTGCACCCCGACCGGCCTGAGCCGCCCCTGACGGCCAGCGGCGTGCGCCTCCTGACGCGGCCCATGACGCTGGACCTGACCCGCGCCCGCGAGCGGCTGGGCTACGCGCCGGTCGTCACGCCCGAGCAGGGGTTCGCGGACGTGTTCGCCGGGCTGCGCGGAGGGGCCGCATGACCGTCCGGGTCGTCCCGATGCGGGCCGGGTCGTGCCTGAACCTCGCGGCGATCACCGAACGCGGCGCGCCGTGGCGGGTGCAGGCGTACCCGGCGGGCTTCACGCTGATCCTGCACCCCACGCGCGGCCCCGTGCTGTTCGACACCGGTTACGGCGCGGACGTCGTGACCGCCATGCGCCGCTGGCCGGGCCTGATCTACGGCCTGATCACGCCCGTGCAGTTCGGCCCACACGATTCCGCCCGCGAGCAACTGCGCGTCCTGGGCTTCCCCCCGGAGGAGGTCCGGCACGTGATCGTTTCGCACCTGCACGCCGATCACGTGGGGGGCCTGCGAGACTTCCCGCACGCGACCTTCCACCTCGACCGCCGCGCCTGGGAGCCCCTGCGGGCCCTGCGCGGAGTGCGGGCGGTGCGTCGTGCGTTCATGCCGGAACTCCTCCCGGACGACTTCGAGGACCGCTGCGCGTGGCTGGACTTCACGGACGCCGGGGACGCCCTGCACCCCTTCCCGGAGGTCGCGGACGTGTTCGGGGACGGCCTGCTGCGCGCCGTGCCGCTGCCCGGTCACGCGCCGGGCATGGTGGGCCTCCTGGCACAGGAGGAGGCGGGCCTGACCGTCCTGGCTGCCGACGCCGCCTGGAGCGTCCGCGCGGGCCGCGAGGAACGCCCGGTGCACCCGCTGGCCCGCGTGGCGTTCCACGACCCCGCGCAGGAGGCCACCAGCGGCGCGGCCCTGCGCGCCTTCCTGCACGCGAATCCCGCCGCGAGGCTGCACGTCAGCCACGACGAGCCCGAGGGCTGGACCGCCCCGTGAGTGCTGTCCTGACCCTGCTGGGCGCGCTGGACGACGCCCGCCTGACCTTCCGCACCCGCGCGGCGCTGGACCGGCATCAGGACCACCTCGCGCACGATCACCTGCGCTGGGTGGCGGCGCACAGCCCCGCCGTCGCCGCCCGCTTCCGCGCCGCCGGGCTCCCCCTGAGCCGCTGGCGCGAGCTGCCGCCCACCGACAAGGCCGCCATGCTCGCCACGTTCGACACGCTGAACACCGTGGGCGTCACGCTGGAGGGCGCGCTGGCGGTTGGGCGGCAGGCGGAACGCACCCGCGACTTCACGCCTACCCTCGCCACGCCCGCCGGACCCGTCACCGTCGGTCTGTCCACCGGCACCAGCGGCACGCAGGGCGTCTTCCTCGTCAGCCGCGCCGAGCAGGCCCGCTGGGCCGGAACCGTCCTGCGCCACCTGCTGCCCGGCGGCCTATGGGGCCTCCTGCGCCCGCAGCGGGTCGCGTTCTTCCTGCGGGCCGACAGCCCCCTGTACCGCAGCGTCCGCCGCCGCCAGCTGGAGTTCCGTTTCTTCGACCTGCTGCGCCCCCTCCCCGAACTGGCCGCCGAGGCCCAAGCCTACGCGCCCACCCTGATCGTCGGGCCGCCCGGCGTGCTGCGCGCCCTGCACCGCACCGGCGTTCAGCTGCGTGCCCGCGTGATCGGCGTCGCGGAAGTCCTCGACCCCGACGACGAGGCCGCCCTGCGCGGCTGGGGTGACGTCGTGCAGGTCTATCAGGCCACCGAGGGCCTGCTGGCCCTGCCGTGCCCGCACGGGTCGCTGCACCTGAACGAGGCGCACGTCCACTTCGACCTCGAACCCCTCGGGGACGGGCTGCACCGCCCCGTCATCACCGACCTGCGCCGCCGTGCGCAACCGTTCATCCGCCACCGCCTCGACGACGCCCTGCGCCTCCACCCCGACCCGTGCCCCTGCGGACAGGCCGCGCGCCGCGTGCACAGCATCGCGGGCCGCCAGGACGACGCCTTGCACCTGCCCGGCGCGGCAGGGGAGAGCGTGACCGTCTGGCCGGACTTCCTGCGCGGCGCCCTCGCCGCCGTGCCGGACCTGCGCGAGTACCGCGCCGAGCAGACTGGCCCCCACCACATCACGCTGCACCTCGACCCGCACACCCCGGACACCCAGACCCACGCCCGGAACGCCGTCCGGGACGCCCTGCACCGCAGCCATGCCGACCCTGATCAGCTGATCCTCGACACCCGCCCCCTCGACCCCACCCCGCCCGGCACGAAACGCCGCCGCGTCACCCGAACCTGGAGGCCCACGTGAACCCATCCGACACCGTCCTCGGCGTGCGCCTCCTCGCCACCGCGCAGGCCCTGCCCGAACGCCGCGTCCCCACCGCCGAGGTCGCCCGGCTGTGCGGCGTGCCCGAAGCCATCGCCCTGAAACGCAGCGGCGTCCACGAACGACGCTGGCTGTCCGGCCAGGAAACCGCCCTGACCCTCGGCACGCAGGCCGCCCACGAAGCCCTCCACCGCGCGGGCCTGAACGTCAACGACGTGGACGTCCTCCTGAACGCCAGCGGCAGCCAGCTGCAACCCATCCCCGACGGCGCCGCCCTCTACGCCCGCGAACTCGGCCTGAGCGGCGCCGCCACGTACTCCCTGCACGGCACCTGCCTCAGCTTCCTGCTGGCCCTCCAGCACGCCGCGCTGCTCATCCACACCGCTCGGGCGCGGCACGTCCTGATCATCAGCAGCGAGGGCGGCAGCGTCGGCCTGAACCCCGCCCAGCCCGAGAGCACCCTCCTGATCGGCGACGGCGCCGCCGCCGTCCTCCTCGGCCCCCCCACCCGCCCCAGCCAGGGCCTGCACGCCACGCGCACCGAGACGCACCCCGCCGGAGCCGACCACACCCGCATCCGCGGCGGCGGCACCCTCCGCCACCCCAACCACCCCGGCGCCACCCCCACCGACTTCACCTTCGACATGCAGGGCCTCCAGGTCCTCAAACTCGCCAGCCGCGTCGTCCCGCCCTTCCTCGAACGCCTCCGCCCCGGCCTCAGCAGCGGCCTACCCGGCATCACGCGCGTCATCCCGCACCAGGCCAGCCAGGCGGGCCTCGACCTGCTGCGCCGCTACAACTGGCCCGAGGAACAGGTCGAAGTGACACTGCGCACCCTGGGCAACGTCATCGCCGCCAGCCTCCCCCTCACGCTGCATCAGGCCGTGGAAGCCGGGCGACTGAAGGAGGGGGACACGGCGCTGCTCGTCGGGACGGGCGCGGGGCTGATTGCGGGGGGGGTGATCTGGGAGTTGTAACGGTTGCTGGTCTGCGCCTTGCGGCGTGCTTCCCCACCCCCCAGCCCCCTACCCCAGAGGGGCAGGGGGAGCAGTCGTTGGCACTGGGCAGGTATTTCGCGGGCGTTCGTGGTGAGGATCGGGCGGGGACGGCCACGCCTCACACGCCATCCTCCGATTTCGCCGCGTGCGCCCCGCGCGCTGCGCGCACGACGGGCTTGGTGGTGACGACGGTTAGGTCAGCCAGCCTCCTGGCTCCCCTTGAGGGGAGCTGTCAGCGAAGCTGACTGAGGGGTCCCGCTGCGCAGCAGCCTCCCTTCCCACGCCCCCCTTCCTGTACAGCACCCCGGCCCGGTTCCTGCGTGCGGGCTACGCTGGCCTCATGAGTGTTGATGGTCTGCCGGAGAAGTTTGACGTGATCGTGCATCCTGCGGCGGAGTTGCGTGGGGAGTTGCGGGCGCAGCCGAGTAAGAATTACACGACGCGGTACCTGCTGGCGGCGGCGCTGGCGGACGGGGAGTCGCGGGTGGTGGGCGTGGCGACCAGCGAGGATGCCGGGGCGATGCTGCGCTGCCTGGGGGACTGGGGCGCGGGTGTGGAGCTGGTAGGTGGGGACGCGGTGATCCGGGGCTTCGGGGCGGGGCCGCGTGCGGGTGTGACGTTGAATCCGGGGAATGCGGGAGCGGTGGCGCGGTTCCTGATGGGCGTGGCGGCCCTGACGACGGGCACGTCGTTCGTGACGGACTACCCGGATTCGCTCGGAAAGCGGCCGCAGGGGGATCTGCTGGAGGCCCTGTCGCGGCTGGGGGCGCGCGTGCAGAGCTGCGACGGGATGTTCCCGCTGTCCATCTCGGGGCCGGTGCGGGGTGGTGTGGTGGAGGTCAGTGCGGAGCGCAGCAGTCAGTACGCGTCGGCGCTGATGTTCCTGGGGCCGCTGCTGCCCGACGGGCTGGAGTTGCGTCTGACGGGGGACATCAAGAGTCACGCGCCGCTGCGGCAGACGCTGGATACGCTGGCGACGTTCGGGGTGCAGGCGTCCGCCAGTGACGACCTGAGCCGCGTCTCGATTCCGGGTGGGCAGGCGTTCCGGGCGGGGCGCGTGCTCGTGCCGGGGGATTATCCGGGCAGCGCGGCGATCCTCGCGGCGGCGGCCACCCGGCCCGGCGAGCTGCGCCTGTCGAACCTCCGCGAGCATGACCTGCAGGGTGAACGCGAGGCCCTGAACGTCCTGCGCGAGATGGGTGCGGACCTGACCCGCGAGGGCGACACCGTGGTCGTGCGTGGCGGGCGGCCCCTGCACGCGGTCACGCGCGACGGGGACGGCTTCACGGACGCCGTGCAGGCCCTGACGGCGGCGGCGGCCCTGGCGGACGGCACGACCACCTGGGAGAACGTGTACACGCTGCGCCTGAAGGAATGCGACCGCATCAGCGACACGCGCCGCGAACTGGAGGCTCTGGGCCTGACCGTCACCGAGACGCAGGACAGCCTGACCGTCACGGGCACACCCAGCCTCGCCGGGGGCGTCACCGCAGACGGGCACGGCGACCACCGCATGATCATGCTGCTGACCGTGCTGGGCCTCAGCGCCCAGGCACCCATCCGCATCACGGGCGCGCATCACATCCGCAAGAGCTACCCGATGTTCTTCCGTCACCTCGAATCCCTCGGGGCGAGGTTTGAGTACCCGGAAGCCACGCGCGCCTGACATTCAGGACACCGGAAAGCTGCCCTGAACGGGGCGGCTTTTTCGTGTCTGGTGGCGGGTTGGAGGGGCTTTTCTGGAGTGCGTTCAGAAGCCGGGGTGGGACGTCTGTCCCGCTCCTATGCTGGGGCGTACCGGACGTAGCCGGACGGCGGGTCACTAGCACCTGTTCCGGCCCGGTGCAAGGGCACCTGAGCGGCGCGGCGCGTGCCGGTCAGGGCACAATCCACGGGAGTGTTCACAGGAGGTTCCAATCATGACTCAGTTCAGTAATCCCGATGTCGTCGGTGATTCCCCCGCCTGGCTCAGTTTCATCTGGATCGCGTTTCTGGTCAGCATCAGCCTGATGCTGCTGGGCATCTTCTTCATTCCCGTGGACTGGTGGGTCAAGGGGTACCTGTACATGGGCACCCTGTTCCTGACCGCCAGCACCCTGACGCTCTCCAAGAGCCTGCGCGACAAGCACGAGTACGAACGGCTCGTGAACCGCGTCAAGAGCGCCCGCACCGAGCAGGTGCTCAGCAAGTTCGAAAGCTGATCAATCGGAGTCCGTATGAGGCGGGCAGGGGAGAGGCGCCGTTCTGCTGCCTGCGGTCCCTGCGGGTGGCGTGAAGCTCGACTTGAGGCCGCTGGTGGACGCGGCTCATGAGGGCCTGCTCTGCTGGGGTATGTCCTCAACTCACGCTGCCATGCGCCGCGCTGCCACGCGTCAAACTACGCTTCAGGCTGACCGCCCGCTGCCGTCCTTTCCGTCTGCGCCACCTGTCCGCAGGCTGGGCCGCGCCGCCGGTACGGCCCTGCTGGCGGCGGCGCTGGCCGCAGCAGGTACCGGCGGCGCGCAGGGTGCCTCGCCGGACGGGCTGAGCGTCCCGGACGGGTTCAAGGTCACGCTGTTCGCCGACGGGTTCAAGAAACCGCGGTTCATGGTCGTCGCCAGTAACGGTGACGTGCTGATCAGCGACCCGTCCGCCGGGACGGTCACGGTCATGCCGGACCGTGACCGCGACGGGAAGGCCGACAGCAGGCAGGTGTACGCCAGCGGACTGAACCAGCCGCACGGCCTCGCCATCCAGGGTGGGTTCCTGTACGTGGCGAACACGGACGGCGTGGTGCGTTTCCCGTACAGGGCCGGGGACACGAAGGCCAGCGCCGCGCCGCAGAAGGTGGTGAACCTGCCGGGCGGCGGCGGGCACTCCACCCGCACCGTGGAGTTCGGCCCGGACGGGCGGATGTACGTGTCGGTGGGCAGCACCTGCAACGTCTGCGAGGAGAGCGACCCGAAACGCGCCGCGATCTGGGTGTACGACGCCGACGGAAAGAACGGGAAGCCCTACGCGACGGGCCTGCGAAACGCGGTCGGTATCGAGTGGTTCGGGGGTCAGCTGTTCGCCACGAACAACGGCCGTGATCAACTGGGTGACGACCTGCCGCCCGAAGGCTTCTACCGCGTGAAGGACGGCGGATTCTACGGCTGGCCGTACTGTTACACCACCCAGCCCGGACAGGCGCAGGTCTGGGACAAGGACTTTGGCCGCAAGTCGGCCGACACCTGCAAGGCCGCCACGCCCGCCTTCTCACTGACCACCGCGCACTCCGCGCCGCTGGGACTGGCGTTCTACGACGGCAAGACCTTCCCGGCCGAGTACCGGGGGCAGATGTTCGCCGCGCTGCACGGCAGCTGGAACCGCAGCGTCAAGAGCGGCTACAAGGTCATCATGATCGACCCGCAGAGCGGTAAGACCACGGACTTCCTGACCGGTTTCCTGAAAGGGCAGACGGTGTCGGGCCGCCCCGTCGATCTGGTCGTCGCGGCCGACGGCGCCCTGCTGCTCAGTGACGACGGCGCCGGACGCGTCTGGCGGATTCAGGCCCGCTGATCTGCCCCGCTGCCCTGCCCCGCTGCCCGCGCCCGTTCAGAGCGGGCGCGCGTTTCGTGTCGGTGTGCAGCTTCGTTCTGGGCAGGCTCGCGCTAGACTGGAGAGCGTGTTTGTTACTGGCGTTCAGTCCTTCCCGTTCCGGCCCGGCCGCCGGACGCCTGAACTGGGCGGCCCCGCCGGGCACCCGCCCCGCCGGGTGAAGCCGTGAAGCTCAGCCGCCTGCCGCCGGGTTTCGCGCTCGACACGGCCGCGCAGGGCCTCTCGCTGCGCGAGGAGAGCGTGCAGGACGTCACGCGCCACTGGACCGACGCCGGCTGGCACGCCGAGGCGACCGTCATGGACGCCGGGCAGGCCTACCACGCCACCGTGGACCTGCTGCCCCCACCGGACCCGCAACTGCGCGGCAGTTCCTGTACCTGCGGCCGGTACCGCTGCCGCCACGTGGCCGCGCTGGTCCTGGCGACCGACCCGCCCGACGGGCCGCGCCCCGCACCCACCGAACCCGCCGGTGACGCCCCGCCCACCGAGGAACCCCTGGACGCCCGCACGCAGCAGTGGCTGGCGTCGTTCACGGAAGTCCGCGCGCCCGCCCGTGGGCGGCAGTTCGAGCTGCGGTACGTGCTGCGCTTCCTGCCGCCCGGCACCAGCGTCGGCGGCACGCGCCGCGTGGCCGTGCAACTCACGCGCGTGCCGCTGCGCGGAGACCTGCCGGACCTGAGCGGCGCCGAACGGTACTCGCTGCCCCGCAACCTCGCCAGCGCGCCCGCCTTCGTGCGGCGCGACACGCACCTGCTGCGCCTGCTGGACGTCGCCACGACCGCCACGCACGAACCCGGCCGCTGGCAGGACGAACTGCACGTCCTGGGTGACCACCCGGCCGCCGACCTGCTGATCGAGAGCATGCTCGAAGCCGGCCGTCTGTGCTGGGAACGCCCGGACACGCTCCTCACGCGCGGCCCGGACCTGCACGGGCATCTCGCCTGGATGTCCGACGCGCGCGGCGCGCAGACGCCCACCCTGCACGTCCCGGACGCCCCGGACACCGTGATCCTGCCCACCCCGCGCCCCTGGGCCGTGCAGCGCCCCGCCCTGGACAGCCAGCCCGGTACGGCCCAGTCGGGTACGGCCCAGTCAGGGGCCGCCGGGCCGCAGTCGCGCCGCCGGGCCGCGCCCACACCCGCCACGCTGCTGTGCCGCGTGCAGACCGACACGCCCCCCGATCAGGTCGCCCGGTTCCTGACCGGCCCGGTCCTGCCGCCCGCGCAGGCGGTGGCGCTGGCGCACGCCATCACCGCTTCGGGGCTGAACCTGCCCATCCCGCAGACCGTGCGCGTGCGCGAGGAACGCCTGCCGTACACCCCGCAACTGCACCTGAGTGCCGTGCCCGCCACGCACCACACCCCCGGCATGCGCCCGGAACCCACCACGCTGCCCACCGCGCACCTGCGGCACGCCTACGCCGGAATGACCGTCCCGGACGCGCACGCCGAGGGCGGCGCCGGACCCACCGTGTACCGCGACGGCGTCCTGACCCGCGTGGCCCGCGACCGGGACGCCGAACGGGACGCCGAACACGCCGTCGCCCTCGCCGGATTCATGCGGGTCGAGGAAGCACTTGCAGACGCGTACCACGTCACCGTGCCCGAACCGGGCAGCCTGCTGACCCTGGGTGAAGAGGACGCCTGGATGGACTTCATGCGCCAGGGCCGCGCCGACCTCGAAGCGCAGGGCGTGGCCGTGCACGTCCACCCGGACTTCCCGCTGAACTTCGCCGAGATCACCGACTGGTACGGCGAGACGAACGACTCCTTCGGCGGCTGGTTCACGCTGGACCTCGGCATCGTCGTGGACGGCACCCGCATCAGCCTGATCCCGGTCCTGGCGGACCTGATCGCCCGCCAGCCGGGATTGTTCACGCCCGAGGCGCTGGCCGAACTGGACGACACCGAGACCCTGCACGCCGCCCTCGACGACGGCCGCCGCGTCGCCCTGCCCGCCGGACGCATCCGCGCCATCCTGGGCGTGCTGGTCGAACTCAACCTGCGTGACCTGCCGCCCGGCCCGCTGCGCCTGCCGCTGCTGGACGCCGCCCGCGTCGCGCAACTCGAAGAGGCCGTGCAGGCCCGCTGGCTGGGCGCGGAACGCCTGCTGGAACTGGGGCGCAAACTCCGGGATTTCAACGGCATCCGCGACGTCACCCCGCCCGCCAACCTGAACGCCGACCTGCGACCCTATCAGCGTCAGGGCCTCGCGTGGCTGCAATTCCTGCGCGAGTACGGCATGGGCGGCATCCTCGCCGACGACATGGGCCTGGGCAAGACCGTCATGACCCTGGCGCACCTGCTGGTCGAGCAGGCGTCGGGCCGCGCGGACCGGCCCAGTCTGGTGGTCGCGCCGACCAGCGTGATCGGGAACTGGCAGGCCGAAGCGGCGAAGTTCGCGCCGGACCTGCGGGTGCTGACGCTGCACGGCAAGGACCGCCGCGCGCTGTTCCCACAGATTCCGCAGCACGACCTGGTGCTGACCACGTACCCGCTGCTGCCGCGCGACATCGACGAACTGGGCGCGTTCAACTACCACCTGGTGATCCTGGACGAGGCGCAGAACATCAAGAACGCCCGCACCGCGGCGGCCAAGGCGGCGGGCGCCCTGAACGCCCGGCACCGGCTGGCGCTGACCGGCACGCCGCTGGAAAACCACCTGGGCGAGCTGTGGTCGCAGTTCAACTTCCTGGCGCCGGGCCTGCTGCACGACGAGAAGACCTTCCGGGAGCTGTACCGCACGCCCATCGAGAAGCGCGGTGAGGCGGGCCGCCGCGCCGCGCTGGCCGCGCGGGTCCGGCCGTTCATCCTGCGCCGCGAGAAACGCGACGTGGCGCGCGAACTGCCGCCCAAGACCGAGATTCCGGTCCGCGTCACGCTGGACGGCGACCAGCGGGACCTGTACGAGACGGTGCGCGTCACCACCGAGACCCGCGTGCGGGAGGAACTGCGCGCCCGGGGCCTGTCACGCAGCACCATCGCCATCCTGGACGCCCTGCTGAAACTCCGTCAGGCCGTCACGGACCCGCGCCTCGTGAAACTGGACGCGGCGCGCAGCGTGGAAGGCAACGCGAAATTCGAGTGGCTGAGCACCAACCTGCCGCAGATGGTCGAGGAGGGCCGCCGCGTGCTGATCTTCAGCGGGTTCGCCACGCTGCTGGGCCACCTGGAAGACTGGCTGCGCGAGCAGCGCATTCCGTACTCCATGATCACGGGCAGCACCCAGGACCGCCAGAGTCAGATCGAGGCGTTCCAGAGCGGCCGGACGCACGTGTTCCTGATCACCCTGAAGGCCGGCGGGGTCGGCCTGAACCTCACGGCGGCCGACACGGTCATCCACTACGACCCGTGGTGGAACCCGGCCGCCGAGGATCAGGCGACCGACCGCGCGTACCGTATCGGGCAGGACAAACCGGTGTTCGTGTACAAGCTGATCGCGGCGGGCAGCGTCGAGGAACGCATCCTGGACCTGCAGGCACGCAAGGCCAGTCTGGCGCGCGGCATCCTGGACGGCGGCCTGAGCGACGCCACGCAACTGACCACCGCCGACCTGGACCGCCTGTTCGCGCCGCTGGAAGACGGGACCGATGAAGATGGGGCGGACGGAGACAGGGCCGATGAAGACAGGGCCGACGATGACGGGGTCGGCGGCGACCTGACCCGCCCGGACGTGCTGGTCCGGCGGTGATACGGACTGCCGTTTGTTTCGCCAACAATCCGGAACTTCACCGGATTGCCAGCTCCACGTCCGGAACCCGTTTTTCTCCTGCTCGCATCCGCTCGGACCCAACGGGCTTTGCCGCCCATTCAATCGGAGTCCGTATGAGACGCACCCACCGACGGGCCGGGCGGTGTAGACCGGCCCCCGCGCCCCGCTTGAGTCCCGCCCGGCCGGGGCGCTATGCTGCGCCGCATGAACGCGAACGGCAAGTGGTGGTGGCCCGGTTTTCCCTGGGCTTGACACGTCTGCTGTTCCCGCACGGAACGCGCCCAGGTGGATCACTCCACCGGGCGCGTTCTCTGTACGGCCCACCCCACCTCACCCGGCCACCCGGCCCCCGGCGGCGACCCCCAGGAGCGTCATGACGAACCCCACCCACCCCCGCACCCCGCACGCGCTGGCCGTCGCCGCGCAGGAACTCAACGCCGACCTCGACACGCCCGTCACCGCGTACCTGAAAGCCGCGCAGGGCGAACCCGTCGCCTTCCTCCTCGAGAGCGTCGAGGCGGGCGAGACCCTCGGCCGGTACTCGTTCATCGGCGTGGGCGAACAGGGCCGTTTCGAGGCGCGCGGCACGCACGTCACCAGTAGCGGCACCTTCGGCACGCACGACGGCCCCGTGCCCGACCCCCTGGCGCACCTGTACGCCGCCGCCACCCGCCCCGCCCCCGTCCCGGCCGGACTGCCTGCCCTGATCGGCGGGGCCGTCGGGTACGCCGCGTACGACCTGATCCGCGCGTACGAGACCCTGCCGGACAGCAACCCGGACGAACTGGGCGTGCCCGACGCGTGCTTCATCGCGCCGCGCGGCATGGTCATCTTCGACCACCTCAAGCACCGCCTGATCGCCGTCGCCACCGCCCCGCAGCAGGCCGACGCCGACGCCGAGGTCGCCGCGCTCGTGCAGCGCCTGCGCGGTCCGCTGCCCTACGTGCCGGGCCAGAACCCCACGCCCGCCCCCACCTTCACCAGCAACTTCACGCCCGACACCTACCGCGACGCCGTGAACCGCGCCCTGGACTACATCCGCGCCGGAGACATCTTCCAGGTGGTGCCCAGCCAGCGTTTCAGCGCGCCCCTGGGTGACCTGCACCCGTTCGCGCTGTACCGGGCGCTGCGCCGCGTGAACCCCAGCCCGTACCTCGGGTACCTGCAACTCGGGCCGGTCACGCTGGTCGCCAGCAGTCCCGAGAGCCTGCTGGCCAGCGACGGCCGCACGGTCACTACCCGCCCCATCGCCGGCACCCGCACGCGCGGCACCACCCCCGAACACGACAACGCCCAGGCCGCCGAACTCCTGGCCGACGAGAAGGAACGCGCCGAACACCTCATGCTCGTCGACCTGGGCCGCAACGACCTCGGCCGGGTCAGCCGGTACGGCAGCGTCCGCGTGCACGACGCCTTCACCATCGAACGGTACAGCCACGTCATGCACATCGTCTCCAGCGTCACCGGTACCCTCCGGGACGACCAGACGCCCCTGCACGCGCTGGCCAGCGTGCAACCCATGGGCACCGTCAGCGGCGCACCCAAGATCCGCGCCATGGAAATCATCGACGAACTCGAACCCACCCGCCGCGGCCCCTACGGCGGATCTTTTGGCTACATCGCCCTCGACGGCAGCATGGACATGGCCCTGACGCTGCGCACCATGGTCATCACGGGCGGGCAGGTTCACATCCAGGCCGGAGCGGGCGTCGTCGCCGACAGCGACCCCGCCAGCGAGGAACTCGAAACCCGTAACAAGGCCGCCGCCCTCATGCGCGCCGTCGAACTGGCCGCCGGAGGGCTGTGAGTGCGGAGTCGGGAGTGGCCCACCACCCGGCCCGGCCGTTCAGGCGCCCACCGTCCCGAACTGCCTGAGCTGCCGTGCCCAAGCTTCAGTGCCGAAACTCCCGTGCCGTCACCTACCCGGACACCCGCTCCGCGTGCATGAAAGGACACTCACGATGACCACCCCCGCTGTTCCCACGCTCCAAACCCCGCACCCCGCGCCCCGCATCCTGCTGATCGACAATTACGACTCGTTCACGTACAACCTCGTGCAGTATTTCGGGGAGCTGGGCGCGGACCTGACCGTGTGGCGCAACGACGCGTTCACGCTGGACGAGGTGCGCACCCTGAACCCGGACGCGATCGTGGTGTCGCCCGGCCCGTGCACGCCCACCGAGGCGGGACAGAGCGTGGCCGTGATCCGCGAGTTGGGGCCGAGCGTGCCGACGCTGGGCGTGTGCCTGGGCCACCAGAGTATCGGGGAGGCGTTCGGGGCGCAGGTGGGCCGCGCGGTCCTGCCGGTCCACGGCAAGACCAGCCCCGTGCGGCACGACGGGTCCGGGCTGTTCGCGGGTCTGCGGGACGGGGTGACGGTCACGCGGTACCACTCGCTGGTGGTGCGGGACCTGCCGCCGGAACTGGTGGCGACCGCCTGGACGACCGACCCGGACGAGGAGGTGGTGATGGCGCTGCGGCACCGTGAATTCCCGGTGTTCGGCGTGCAGTTCCACCCGGAGAGCATCGCCACGGAGGGCGGCATGGACATGATCCGGAATTTCCTGGCGGAAGTGCGCGCGTTCCACTCGGCGCGGGCCGCGCGGGTGACGGGGGCAGGCGCATGATGCACGCCAGACTGATGAACGGCGAGCGGCTGTCGCAGGAGGACGCGGCGGCGTTCATGCGCGAGGTCATGGAGGGCGACATGAGCGGCGTGCGGCTCGCGGCGGCCCTGGCAGCCCTGCGGGTACGCGGCGAGACGGCCGAGGAGATCGCGGGCTTCGCGCAGGCCATGCGGGAGAACGCGGTGCGCGTGAACGTCACCCCCCGCCCGGTCCTGCTGGACGTGGTCGGCACCGGCGGCGACGGCGCGCACACCTTCAACATCAGCACCACGACGGCGTTCGTGGTGGCGGGCGCGGGCGTGCCGGTCGCCAAGCACGGCAACCGCGCCGCGAGCAGCCGCGCCGGCAGTGCCGACGTGCTCGAAGCGCTGGGCGTGAACCTGGACGCCAGCCCGGAGGTCGTGGCGGACGCCGTGAACACCCTGGGCATCGGGTTCATGTTCGCCCGCAACTACCACCCGGCCCTGCGGCACGCGGCGGCCGTCCGCTCGGACCTGGCGGCCAGGACGGTGTTCAACATCCTGGGGCCACTCAGCAACCCGGCGGGCGCGACGCACCTGGTGGTGGGCGTGTTCCGGCCCGAACTGACGCGCACGCTGGCCGAGGTGCTGCGCCTGCTCGGCGCGGGCGGCGCGACCGTCGTGTACGGCGACGGCCTGGACGAATTCACGGTCAGTGGCGTGAACACCGTCTCGGGCCTGCGGGACGGTGAGATCATCGACCGGACCCTGCACCCCGAGGAGGTCGGCGTGGACCTGCACCCCAGAGAGGCGATCGTGGGCGGCTCGCCCGACGAGAACGCGCAGATCACCCGCGCCCTGCTGACCGGCGGCGGCACGCCCGCCCAGCGGGACATCGTGGCGCTGAACGCCGGGGCGGCCCTGCGCACGGCGGGCGCCGCCGACTCCATCCGCGCCGGGGTGGCACTGGCCCGCGAGGTCATGAGCAGCGGGGCAGGCTGGGACGTGCTGCAACGCTACGCGGCCCGCACGCGCGGCAGCTGACACGGACTCCGGTTGAATGGCTTACAAAGCCGCTGGGTCCGAGCGGACTCGTAGAGCTGCGCCGCAGAGCGAGGAGGAGCCGAAGCGGGCGCCGGACGTGGAGTTGGCGGGGGCGGCGCTGTCCCGGGTGGAGGGCGAAATAAACGGCAGTCCGTATGACCAATGGTGAGGACAGGTTCATCACTTCAGGGCAGACCAGCGATGAACAGGCAGTGTTTACCCCTCCCCCTTGAGGGGGGAGGTTGGGAGGGGGTGAGCCGGAATGGCGTTACAGAAGACGTGTTCCAGGCTTTTCCCCTCTGGCGCCCGAACAGTGTCCGCACCATTGGTGACACGTCCGGCCGGAAACGGGGGCTGCCGGGCGTGCGTTAACACCGGCTGAATGCCCGCCGGTTCCGGCCCCTGCGGGCGGCGTTTAGCGTGGGGGTCGGAGGAACCCCCATGTCCCAGAGCATCACCCCGCCCGGCGCCGACCGGGCTCTTACGTTCACGGTGAACGGCGAGCGGCAGGAAGTCCATGTTCCCGTGCAGGCGACCCTGCTGGACGTGCTGCGTGAGCGGCTGCACCTGACCGGCACGAAGAAAGGCTGCGATCACGGGCAGTGCGGTGCGTGCACCGTGCATGTCGGCGGTCAGACGCACCTGAGTTGCCTGACGCTGGCCCTGAGCTGCGAGGGCCGCGAGGTCACGACCATCGAGGGCCTCGCTCCGGCGGGCGGGGAACTGCACCCGATGCAGGCGGCGTTCATCGAGCATGACGCCTTCCAGTGCGGGTACTGCACGCCGGGCCAGATCATGAGTGCCGTGGCGTGCGTGGAGCAGGCGCAGGCCGGGAACGCGGACGCCATCCGCGAGTTCATGAGCGGCAACCTGTGCCGCTGCGCGGCGTACCCGCAGATCGTGGCGGCCATTCAGGACGTGGCCGGGCAGTCCGCTCAGGGTGCAGGCACCGCCGGAGCGGCCCAGTGAGACCCTTCGCGTACGTCCGCGCGCAGGAGCTCAGCGAGGCGGCCGGGCAGCCCGGTCGGTTCCTGGCGGGCGGCACGACCCTGATCGACCTGATGAAACTGGACGTGGAACGCCCGGCGCAGGTGACGGACATCACGGCGCTGCCCCTGGCGGACATTGCCGAGCACGGCGGTGGCGTGTGGATCGGGGCGCTGGCGAGTATGGCGCAGGTGGCCGATCACCCGCTGATCGCGGCGCGGTACCCGGCGCTGCGCAGCGCGCTGCTGGCGGGCGCGTCGCAGCAGATCCGCAACATGGCCAGCATGGGCGGGAACGTCATGCAGCGCACCCGCTGCCCGTACTTCCGGGATACGTCGTTCACGGCGTGCAACAAGCGCGAGCCGGGGTCCGGGTGCGGCGCCATCGAAGGGAACCACCGCAAGCAGGCGATTCTGGGCACGTCGGACGCCTGCGTGGCCCTGCACCCGTCGGACGCCAGCGTGGCGCTCGTCGCGTACGACGCCACCCTGACCCTGCGCGGCCCGGACGGCGAGCGTGAGGTGAGTTTGCAGGACTTCAACCTGCTGCCCGGTCAGACGCCTCACCTGGAACACGACCTGCGGGAAGGCGAACTGATCACCGCGCTCAACCTGCCCGCCCCGCCCGCCGGGAACGGCGTGTACCTGAAGGTCCGCGACCGCGAGAGTTACGAGTTCGCGCTGAGTTCCTGCGCGGCCCTGCTGGACGTGCAGGGTGGCGTGATCCGCGCGGCCCGCGTGGCGCTGGGCGGCGTGGGCACGAAACCCTGGCGGTCCCCGGAAGCCGAGGCGGCCCTGACCGGCCAGCCCGCCATCCGTGAGACCTTCGAGGCGGCCGCCCGCGCCGCGCTGGCCGGGGCGACCCCGCTGGAGCAGAACGCCTTCAAGGTCACGCTGACCGCGAAGGTGATCGTCCGCGCGTTGCTGGCCGCACTGGCAGGCGAACCGGCCGACGGGCACGGCGACGGCCAGAGTACCGATCAGGGAGGAACCGCATGACCGCCGGAGAGCAGAAGAAGTACGTGGGTGCGCGCGTCAGCCGCGTGGACGGCCCCGCCAAGGTGCGCGGCGAGGCCACCTTCGCCGCCGAGCATGACATCCCCGGCGCGCTGCACGCCGTCCTGATCAGCGCCGCGTGCGCGCACGGCCGCATCAGCCGCCTGGACACGGAGGCGGCGCGGCAGGTGCCGGGCGTGCTGGACGTGTTCAGTTACCAGTCGGACAGCTGGAAGATGAACAAGCTCAAGGGCTACCCGAAAGGTCCGGCCGGGACCAGCCTCCTGCCGTTCCAGGGGCCGGAGATCTCGTACCGGGGCGAGCCGGTCGCGCTGGTCGTCGCGCAGACGCTGGAAGCTGCCCGGCACGCCGCGCTGCTCGTCGAGATCGAGTACGAGCAGCGCCCGCACCACGCCACGTTGCAGGCCGCGCTGGACGGCCCGTTGCTGGCCCGCAAGCCCATGCCGCCGCTGGGGCACTCGCGCGGGAACGCCGGGAAGGTGCTCAAGGGGGCCGGTCACGTGACGGAGCGCACGTACGACACGCCCACCCAGCATCACAACCCCATGGAAATGCACGCCGTGATCGCCGACTGGGACGGCGACGAGCGCGTCACGATCTACGAACCCACCCAGTGGATGCAGTCCGCGCAGGGCACCCTGGCCGCCGCGCTGGGCCTGGAAGCCGAGAACGTGCATGTGGTCAGTCCGTTCGTGGGCGGGGGGTTCGGCAGCAAGGCGACCAGCTGGCCGCACCTGCTGGTCACGGCGCTCGCCGCGCGCACCCTGCGCCGCCCCGTGAAACTGGTCCTGACCCGCGCGCAGATGTTCGCGGCCGTCGGGTACCGCGCCGCCACCCGCAGCGAGTACCGGGCCGCGCTGGACGGCGACCGCATCAGCGCGCTGGAACTGCACGCCCACACCCAGACCGGCCCTGCCGACCTGTTCCCCGAGCAGGTCGGGACGGTCCCCAAGATGCTGTACGACACCCCGAACATGGAGTTCAGGCAGACGCTCGTGCAGACGAACGCCGGGCCGAACATCATGATGCGCGCCCCCGGCGAGGCCAGCGGCAGTTTCGGCCTGGAAGTCCTGATGGACGAACTGGCCGAAGCTGCCGGACTGGACCCCCTGGAATTCCGCCGCCGCAACCACGCCGACACCGACCCGGAAAGCGGCAAACCGTTCTCCAGCAAGCACCTGCTCGAATGCTACGACCGCGCCGCCGGGGCGTTCGGCTGGCAGGACCGCACGCCCGAACCGGGCAGCATGAAAGACGGCGACACCCTGATCGGCTGGGGCATGGCGACCGCCACGTACCCCGTGTACGCCAGCGCCGCCACCGCCCGCGCCCGCCTGCACGCCGACGGCCGCATAGACATCGAGGCCGGATCGCACGACATCGGGACCGGCACGTACTCCATCCTCGCGCAGATCGCCGCCGACGCGCTCGGCACGGACCTGGACCGCGTGACCGTGAAACTCGGGGACAGCCGCCTGCCCAAGAACGGGTACAGCGGCGGCAGCCGCACCGCAGGCAGCGTCGGCAGCGCCGTCCTGGCCGCCGCGCAGGGCCTGCGGCAGGAACTCGTGGACCTCGCCGTGAACGACCCCGAAAGCCCCCTGCACGGCGCGGCGCCCATCGACATCGAGGCGCGGGAGGGCGCGCTGCACGCCGGAACCCGCACCGACACCCTGAGCGCCGTCCTGACCCGCGCCGGGAAAACCCAGCACGAGGCGTACCGCGAGATCATCCCCAACGGCGGCGGCCAGAAGGAACTCGACGCCCTGAAAAAAGGCCAGGACGGCATGATCCAGGCCGTCACGGACACGCACGCCCGCTACTCCTTCGGCGCGGTATTCGTCGAGGTGCGGGTCGACCCGGACTTCATGACGCCCCGCGTGTCCCGAATTGTCGGCGCGTTCGACGTGGGGCAGGTCCTGAACGCCAAGACCGCCGAGAGCCAGCTGACCGGCGGCCTGATCTGGGGCGTGTCCGCCGCGCTGCACGAACAGGGCGAGACCGACCCCGCCACGGGCCTGCTGCTGAACAGCAACCTCGCCGACTACCACATTCCCGTGAACGCCGACATCCGCGAGGTCCGCGCCATCACCCTGGAAGGCCACCCGGACTTCCACACCAGCGCCCTCGGCGCGCGCGGCGCCGGTGAACTCGGCATTGTCGGCACGGCCGCCGCCATCGCCAACGCCATCCACCACGCGACCGGCAAACGCATCCGCAGCACGCCCATCACCGTGGACAAACTGCTGGACTGACCGTCAGCCGTGGTCGGTGGGGGAGGGGGCCGCCGGGTCGTCCTCCCCCTGCCAGTTCTCCCGACTCAGGGCGGAGGCGTTGCGCAGCATCCAGCCCTGCATGAGCAGACCCTCCAGCCAGTCCTGCACGGTCGGAATGCGGCCCAGGTCTTCGAGCACGTGCTGCTCGCCGATCAGGCGGGTGGGTACGTGCCGGCCGTCGCTGGCGCGGACCACGGTCGGCCCGAAGAACTGCTCGCACAGGAAGATCCCGAATGTGCTGTGCAGCACGGCGCGGTGCCGGGCGTCGGCCCAGTGCCCCTTGGTCTGGTCGAACCAGCCGTGCACGGCCAGGTAATCGTCGGGCACGCCCCCGAAACGGCGGGCACTGCTCTGCGCGTGGTGCCAGGGGTGCGCCATGTCAGATCGGCAGCCCGCTGGCGTAGCGCCGCCCGAACAGCCGCGTCACGCGGTTCAGGCGCTGCACGGCCGGGTCGTCACTGTCCTCGATCACCTGACGGGGCACGTCCAGTTCCGCGCCGGTGTCGTCCTCGTGATCGAAGGTCAGGTCGATGGGTGGCCGTCCGGGCGTCAGGGCCAGCAGGGACTGCGCCAGGGCGAGTTCGAAGGCCGGTACGCGCGTGTCGATGATGTGGAACAGGGTCAGCCCGGTCCGGTCGAGCAGGTCGCCGAGCTGTTCGTCGGTCAGCCACGCTGGCAGGGGACGCTGCCGTGACTGGAATCCCCGGTACGCCGCCCGCAGGGTCGGGTCGAGTCGGCCCGGCGTGTCCAGCAGCGCCGTGAGGGCCGCGTCGGCGTCCTCGTCCACCTCGAGGTCGTCGAAGTTCGCGCCGCGCATGGCCTGGATGCTCAGGCGGCGGGCGGCGGCCTCGGCCTCCTCGCGCGAGGCGTACAGGCCCGCTGGGTTCACGCCCTCCAGCGATAGCGTGTGGTCGGCGTACCACTCGTCGTTGAACTGCGCGAGTCTGCGGATCAGCAGAAAGGCCGGGTGACTCTGAGTCATACCCATATATTATGTTATTAGCGTAATTGTGGCAAGAGGAGGTTTCAGCCCGCCGCCACCATCCGCCGGTGGTAATTCACCTGCCCCAGGTGCCAGTTCAGGTGCCCGTACAGGTGAACCAGGAAGAACCGCGTGCTCATGCCCTGCGGAAAACCGGGCAGTTGCGCCGGGTGCGGCGCGTCCAGCGCGGCCGGGTCCAGCCGGTCCAGCGTACTGGCCACCAGCGCCGATACCCCCCGCAGACTCGCGATCAACTCGGCGCGCGGCACGTCCCGCCGCGCGAACTCCGCCACCCGGTCCCGCACGAACGCCACGCCACCCAGGTCCGCGCCCACGAACTGCGACAGGTTCCCGATCAGGTGCAACGCCAGCGTCCCACCCGAATTCAGCACGCCGTCCGGTACGGCCCACACCGACGCCTCGTCCGGGTACGCCTCCAGTTCCAGCGTCAACTTCTCCAGGTCCCGCACGAACAGATCCCGCAATTCAGGCAGCATGCGAGTAGCTTACCGGGCGGGCATCGGTCAGCGGGGCGGCAGCAGTAGTTTGCCTTCCAGTGGGGTGCTCAGGACGATGCTGGTGTCGCAGGTGAAGCCCATGTTGATCAGTTCGGTCAGCATGTTTTCCAGGGCGCCCACGTCGGGCACGGCGACTTTCAGGATGCAGGAGTTGTCCCCGGTGACGGAGTGGCATTCCAGCACGCCGTCGTGTTTGGTGGCCCAGCGGACCAGGGTGGGGTCGTTGCGTCCCGAGTCCTGCACGCCGATGAACGCGGTGATGGTGCGGCCCAGGGGTTTGCTGGCGACGCGCACGCCGTAGCCGAGGATCACGCCGGCGTCCTCGAGGCGGCGGACGCGTTCCGTGACGGCGGGGGCGCTCAGGCCGACGCGGCGGCCGAGTTCGCGCATGCTGAGGCGCGAGTCGGTCTGGAGTTCCTGAAGGATGCTGTGATCGAGGGGGTCAAGGTGGCCGCCGGACTGTCTCATGGCCCCAGCCTAGCATTTGGAAGGTCAGGGGTAGCGTTTGAGAGTTTTGTGTGGGCAAAACCTGCCCGCAGGCGGGGTGCGCGCACATTCCAAAGTGGGTCGCCCGGCGAGGACAATAGGCGGGCACCCAATTCACGCTTCGCCCCCCAGCACCCCGGAGGCTGCCATGCCCATTCACCCGAACGCCACCACCGACAGCCAGACCATGCTTCCCCGCAACCACCGCGCGCCCCGCTGGGCCGACGTGCCCGACGAGCAGTGGTACGACTGGAAATGGCAGCTGAAGAACCGCATCAACACCGTCGAGGAACTCGAATCGGTCATCCGCCTGACCGACAGTGAACGCCAGGGCGCCAGCGCCAAGGGCATCTTCCGGCTGGACATCACGCCGTACTTCGCGTCCCTGATGCACCCCACGGACCCCACCTGCCCGGTGCGGCGACAGGTGATCCCCACCCACCATGAACTCGAACCGTTCACGTCCATGATGGAAGACAGTCTGGCCGAGGACAAGCACAGCCCCGTGCCCGGCCTCGTGCACCGCTACCCGGACCGCGTGCTGATGCTGGTCACGACCCAGTGCGCCAGCTACTGCCGCTACTGCACCCGCAGCCGCATCGTCGGCGACCCCAGCGAGACCTTCAACCCCGCCGAGTACGAGGCGCAACTGAACTACCTGCGCAACACGCCCCAGGTGCGCGACGTGCTCCTCAGTGGCGGCGACCCCCTCACGCTCGCCCCGAAAGTCCTGGGCCGCCTGCTCGCGGAACTCCGCAAGATCGAGCACATCGAGATCATCCGCATCGGCACGCGCGTGCCCGTGTTCATGCCGATGCGCGTCACGCAGGAACTCTGCGACGTCCTCGCCGAGAACCACCCCGTCTGGATGAACATCCACGTCAACCACCCCCGCGAGATCACCCCCGAAGTCGCCGACGCCTGCGACCGCCTGACGCGCGCCGGCGTGCCGCTGGGCAACCAGAGCGTGCTGCTGCGCGGCGTGAACGACCACCCCGTCATCATGCAGAAACTCGTGCGGGAACTCGTCAAGATCCGCGTCCGCCCCTACTACATCTACCAGTGCGACCTTGTGCACGGCGCCGGGCACCTGCGCACCACCGTCAGCAAGGGCCTGGAAATCATGGAAAGCCTGCGCGGCCACACCAGCGGCTACTCCGTGCCCACCTACGTCGTCGACGCGCCCGGCGGCGGCGGCAAGATCCCCGTCGCCCCCAACTACGTCCTGAGCCACAGCCCCGAAAAACTGATCCTGCGCAACTTCGAGGGCTACATCGCCGCGTACAGCGAACCCACCGACTATGCGGGCCCCGACATGCTCGTCCCCCAGGAGTGGCAGCGTAAGGAACCCGGCCAGAGCGGCATCTACGGCCTGATGGAAGGCGAACGCATCAGCATCGAACCCAAGGAATTCAGCGAAAGCCGCAACCGCCCAGGCGCCACAAAGCACCGCCTGAACAGCCGCGAAGACAAATGGGCCGCCCACGGCATCGGCCTGGACGTGCCCGTCACCGACACCGCGCCCGACGGCATGGTGCAGGCAGCGCAACCCGTCAGCGGCGACTGAGCGCAGGGGCAACCCCTCTGCTTCGCAGGGGTACCAGCCAGTCCGCTGCGCGGCCAGCTCCCCCAAGGGGAGCCAGACACCACGCCTCCCCTTGAGGGGAGGTGCCCCGAAGGGGCGGAGGGGTCGTCCGCGATTCTGCCGTCCCACCCCCAGGAGAACCCCAATGACCACCCTTCCCAAACCCCGTCAGCCTGAACTGAAGACCTCGCTCCCCGGCCCGAAGACCGCCGCGATCATGGAGCGCGACGCCCAGCACCTCTCGACCTCGTACATGCGGCCTTATCCGTTCGTGCCGGATCACGGGGAGGGCGTGTGGCTGACCGACGTGGACGGCAACACCATGCTGGATTTCTTTGCGGGGATTGCGGTCAGCACGACCGGGCACGCGCATCCGCATGTGGTGAAGGCCGTGCAGGAGCAGATCACGAAATTTACGCACGTGTGCCTGACGGATTACCCGCAGGAGATCACCACCAGTCTCGCCGAGCGCATGGTCCGGCACGTCGAGAAACCCGGTGAGAAGTGGCGCGTGTTCTTCGGGAACAGTGGCGCGGAGGCCGTGGAGGCGGCCGTGAAACTGGCCCGCAACCATACGGGGCGGTCGCACATCATCAGCACCATCGGGTCGTTCCACGGGCGGACGTACGGGGCGATCACGCTGACGGGCAGCAAGACGAAGTACAAGCGGGGCTTCGGGCCGCTGCTGCCGAACGTGTCGCACGTGCCGTACCCGAACCCGTTCCGGCCGCCGCTGGGCAGCACGCCGGAAACGTGCGGTCAGGCCGTCCTGGATCACATCGAGAGCCTGTTCCAGACGATCATCCCGGCAGACGAGGTCGCCGCCATCATCATTGAGCCGATGCAGGGCGAAGGCGGGTACATCGTGCCGCCCGCCGATTTCCTGCCGGGGCTGCGCGCGCTATGCGACCGGCACGGGATCATGCTGATCTTCGACGAGGTGCAGGCCGGAATGGGCCGCAGCGGGAAGATGTACTCCTTCCAGCACTTCGACGGGCAGAACGGCATGAACTGCCAGCCGGACATCATCACGGTCGCCAAAGGCATCGCGTCCGGCATGCCGATCAGCGCCATGCTGGCGAAAGAGAGCGTCATGACGTGGCCGGTCGGATCGCACGGCAGCACGTACGGCGGGAACCCCGTGGCGGCCGCAGCGGCACACGCGACACTGGACCTGCTCGAAGGCGTGGTCAAGCACCCCGGCTGCGGCGACAGCCTGATGGAGAACGCCGCGCAGGTCGGCGAGTTCATCATGACCGAACTGAAAGCCATGCAGGCGGAATTCCCGTTCATCGGGGACGTGCGCGGCGCGGGCATGTTCATCGGGCTGGAATTCGTGAAACCCGACGGCAGCCCCGACGGGAAACTGCGCGATGCGGCCAGCATGGCCATGTTCGAACGCGGCCTGCTGAACCTCGACTGCGGCGAAGCCGTCATCCGCATTTCACCGCCCCTGATCCTCACGCGCGAGGAAGCCGCGACAGGCCTGGACATCATGCGGGACGCGCTGCGCACCCTGAAGTAACCCACCTGAAATAGCACGGTCAGCCGCCGCCGATCACGGGTGCTGCGCCGATCACGCAGAGGACCGCACCTCCAGCCGGAGCGTGCGGTCCTCTGTTCATGACTGGACGTGATACGGACTACCGTTTGTTTCGCCAACAATCCGGAACTTCACCGTCCCTGCCGGCTCCACGTCCGGAACCCGTATGGCTCCCACTCGCTTCGCTCGGACTGAAAGGGCCTTGCAGCCCATTCAATCGGAGTCCGTATGAGTTCAGATCAGGCCAGTCATCTCCTGCTCACGGCGTTCCGTCAGCGGAACCACGGACGGACCAGCCGGCCCCTGAGGTCCCTGGGGTCCCTGAGGTCCCTGCGGGCCGGTCGGGCCGGTATCGCCCTTGTCCCCCTTGTCGCCCTTCGCGCCCTGCGGCCCCTGAGGTCCGGCGTCACCTTTCGCTCCGGCAGGTCCGGTCGCCCCGGCGGGTCCGACCGATCCGGTATCACCCTTGTCGCCTTTCACCCCCTGCGGCCCAGCCGGTCCCGTCTGGCCGATCGGGCCGGTCGCGCCCACCTCACCCTTCACGCCCTGCGGCCCCTGAGGTCCGGCGTCACCCTTCTCCCCGGCAGGTCCGGTCGCCCCGGCCGGTCCGACGGCGCCGACCTCACCCTTGATACCCTGCGGACCGATGGGCCCAGCGGGACCAGTCAGACCGATGGGGCCGACAGCACCGACTTCACCCTTGATGCCCTGCGGACCGATAGGACCAGCGGGTCCAGTCAGGCCGATGGGACCCTGAGGCCCGACGGCGCCGAGTTCGCCCTTGATGCCCTGCGGTCCGATGGGCCCAGTGGGACCAGTCAGACCGATGGGGCCGACAGCACCGACTTCGCCCTTGATGCCCTGCGGACCGATAGGACCAGCGGGTCCAGTCAGGCCGATGGGACCCTGAGGTCCAACGGCGCCGAGTTCACCCTTGATGCCCTGCGGTCCGATGGGACCGGCGGGGCCGGTCAGGCCGATGGGGCCGACAGCACCGACTTCGCCCTTGATGCCCTGCGGACCGATAGGACCAGCGGGTCCAGTCAGGCCGATGGGACCCTGAGGTCCAACGGCGCCGAGTTCACCCTTGATGCCCTGCGGTCCGATGGGACCGGCGGGGCCGGTCAGGCCGATGGGACCCTGAGGCCCGACGGCGCCGAGTTCGCCCTTGATGCCCTGCGGTCCGATGGGCCCAGCGGGACCAGTCAGACCGATGGGGCCGACAGCACCGACCTCGCCCTTGATGCCCTGCGGACCGATGGGACCGGCGGGACCGGTCAGGCCGATGGGACCCTGAGGTCCGACCGCGCCGACCTCACCCTTGATGCCCTGCGGACCGATAGGACCGGCTGGACCAGTCAGACCGGCCGGTCCGACGGCGCCGACTTCACCCTTGTCGCCTTTCACGCCCTGCGGACCGATGGGACCGATCGGGCCAGTCGCGCCGACCTCACCTTTCGCACCTGCGGGTCCGGCGGCTCCTGCTGCGCCGGTGTCGCCCTTGTCACCTTTGGCTCCGGCGGGTCCAGCGGGTCCGGTGTCACCTTTCGCGCCGGCGGCTCCTGCGGCGCCGGTGTCACCCTTGTCGCCTTTGGCTCCGGCGGGTCCAGCGGGTCCGGTGTCGCCTTTCGCGCCTGCGGCTCCTGCTGCGCCGGTGTCGCCCTTGTCGCCTTTAGCTCCGGCGGGTCCAGCGGGTCCAGCTGCGCCCGTATCACCCTTCGGCCCGGCAGGACCGGCAGGACCAGCAGGACCGGCTGGCCCCTGGATGACTTTCAGTTCGGGTGCGGTGCGCGGGTCGATCAGGACCAGTTGCCCGTTGCGGACGATCACGATCTTGCCTTCGTCGGCGGAGGTCAGGGTCATGCCGGCGGGCGTGGGGATGACTTCCTGCGCGTGGGCGGCGGCGGACAGGCCCAGCAGGGCGGTGATGATCAGTGCCGTTCGTTTCATGGTGCGCTCCTGTACGTGCAGAGAGAAGACTTACTGGTTGAGGGAGACGGACACGGCGGGGCTGTTCAGGGTGTATGAGTATTTGTTGATGAGGCCGTCGAGTTTGCCGTCCCCGTTGAAGTCCCCGAGAGACTTGTGCTGAACGGTGTTGCTGTAGAAGTTCATGTTGGCTGGCGTGCGGTCGAAGGTGCCGTTCCCGAAGCCCCGCATCAGCTGTCCACTGTTGATCAGGTCCAGGTGACCGTCACCATCCAGGTCGGCCAGAGCGGCGCCGCCGGAGTCCAGTTGCGTGACGGTGAAGCCCATCCGCCCGTTCCCGAGCAGCAGCGTGTAGGTTTGACGCGAGTACAGGTCCACGTGCCCGTCCTCGTTGACATCCGCTGAGATCAGCTCGTTGTTGTACAGATTTGCTAGCCCACTGGCGGCCACCTCTGTGGCGAAGGTCCCGTCGCCGTTGCCGGACATGACGTACAACTGCCCCGAGCCGACAGCGAGATCCAGGCGACCGTCATGGTTCAGGTCAGCCAGTGGAGGCGCTGAGTAGGTTGCGTAATAGTACGCGGGGTTGCTCAAGTTGGGCAGGGCGTCGATGGCAGGGGCGAACGTGCCGTCCCCGTTGCCCAGGCGTGTGCGTAGACGGGAGCTGGCGTAACTGGCGTCCTGTATCCAGGTGACCAGATCGGGTTTCCCGTCGCCGCTTACGTCCTTCAGGCTGTACCCGAGCATCCCCGTCACACCCGGCTCGATTTCCAGGCTGGTCATGGGGTTGAACTTGCCCAGGCCCTTGTTGATCAGGATGCCCAGCGTACCGTCGTTGCGGCGTACGGTCAGGTCCAGCCGCCCGTCGCCGTTCAGGTCGGCGGCCGCCAGGTCGGTCGGGGCCTGACCTGTTCCGGCGGTGTACGCGGTGCGGGCCTGTAGGGTACCATCCCCGTTCCCGAGGAACACGCTGACAGTGTTGGCGCTGCTGTCGGTGCTGATCGCGTCCAGTTTGCCGTCCTCGTTCACGTCGGCGGCCAGCAGGTCACGTATGTCCTGACCGGCGGCCCGTTCGGTCTGATCCGTGAAGGTCGCGGTGGCGGGCGCGGTCGCGGCGCGGAACGAGAACACGAACGGCGTGCCCGGCGCGGCGCTGCCCCCGGCGGTCAGGGTGTTGTGCAGCGTCACCTCGACCTGTTCTCCCGCGTGGTAGCCGCCGGTCCGGGCGGGAATCAGCAGGCGGTCACCGGTGGCGCTGGGCGTGCTGGCTGCCGGGGCGCTCTGGCTGGGGCGCACGCTGACGCTGGTCGCCTGCGCGCTGGCGGAGTCCAGGGTCACGCCGCAGAAACGGGCGGTCAGGGTGTCATTCAGGCCCACCGCGTGCCCGTTCGCGCCCGGTACCGCCAGGGGCGGCGCGGTGAACACCGTGCCGGTGGGCGCGGCGGCGCTGCCTGCGCTGCGCACGCTGCACATGGGGTCACCCGGCACCGGGCTGAACGGCTGCACCTGCAACGTGGCGTTCAGGCTGGCGGCCAGTTGCCGCACGTTCAGGCTGTTGCCGCTGCGCAGTCCCTCGGGTGTCTGCGTGACGCGGCGGGTACTGTCGCGCACGGGTACGGCCGTGAACGCGAAGCCGTACGGGTCGTCCTGCGGGGTGGCCTGCAGCGGCAGGCGCATGCCGACGATCATGCGGTTCGCTTCCGTGCCGGTCGCCAGCGTGCGGCCCCCCTGCGGATTCAGGACCGTGAACCCGTACGGGAGGAGGCCCACGAAACCGGGCGGCGTGAAGGTCAGTTCGTCTTCCGGCAGGAACTGCACGCTGTCGTCACTGCCGGGAATGGTGCTCAGGCGCATGGTGGCCGTGTTCAGGGCGCTGGCCTGCGCGGGCCGCACACTCAGGGCCAGGGCGTCCAGTTCGGCAGCCGTGTACGCGGCCCCGCCGGGCGCCCGCACGAAGGTGCTGATCGCCGTGTCGTGCGTGGCGGCGGGCAGCGTGCCGGGCGTCCGCACGCCCAGGAACGACACGTTCTCAAGCGCACTGGGACTGGTGACGGATACCACCGCGTAGATGTACCGGTAGCCCTCGGTGCGCGGGCGGCCCGCGGCGGGCAGGACATCCATGGTGCCGCGCGAGACGACCCGCACAGGCGTCACGTTGCCCTGCTCGCTGGTCAGGGCCTGTCCGCCCAGCGTGGGCTCGATGCTGGCCGCGAAGTCCGGGGTGCCCAGCCCGCTGAAGCGCAGCGTGAACGCCGCCCCGGCGGGCATCACGGGACCGCCGGGCACGCTGGCGGTGGGAGGTGGGGGCGTACTGGTGTGGGCGGGCTGAGCACACGCGCCGAGCAGCAGCGCCGTGGTCAGCAGGAACGGAAGGGGTCGTTTCATGCGTGGTCCTTTGCCCTGGTGGGGGCCGGTCACTGCGGTGGTCACTGGGGGGTGAGTTGCGTGTACGTGTCGTCACCGAGCGTGTAGGGGATCAGGCGATTGCCGTAGTAGTAAGAGCCTCCAAGCTGAGCCAGTCGGTTCGGAGCCTTCGTCAGCGCCGTGGGAGCCTGCGCGGTGAACCCGTTCGCCCCGCCCAGCAGCACGCTCAGGGAACTGCTGCCGTAATCGGCGGTCAGCACGTCCAGCCAGCCGTCGCCGTTCGCGTCCCCGACCAGCAGGTCGCGCGGGTCGCTGCCCACACCCAGGGTGGTGGGCGCGGCGAAGGTGCCATCCCCGTTCCCCAGCGCCACATGGACACCGGCGCTGCTCAGGGCCGCCACGTCCTCGCGGCCGTCATTGTTGAAGTCCCCGCTCGCCACGCGGATCGGGGCCGTGACCGGAATGTCGGCGGCCGCGCTGAAGGTGCCGTTCCCGGCCCCCAGGCGTACGTTCACGGCGTTCCCGCCGGTCGCGGCGACCAGCAGGTCCATGCGCCCGTCGCCGTTCATGTCCGCCGTGACCGCGTCGGACGGCTGCGCGCCGACGCTGACCGCAGGCTGCGCGCTGAACGTGCCGCCGCTGTTCAGCAGCACCGACACGCTGTTTGCCGTGCGGTTGGCGGTGATCAGGTCCAGCTGCCCGTCGCCGTTCAGGTCGGCCCGGTCGATACTTTCCGGCCCGGCCCCCACCACGACACTCGTGGCGGGTTGCAGCGTGCCGTCCCCGTTGCCCAGCAGGATCGAGACGTCCCCGCTGCCCGCGTTGCTGGTGAAGGCGTCCATCTGCCCGTCGCCGTTCAGGTCACCGGTTCCCACGTCACTGGGAGCCGTACCGACGGCATAGACGCTGCCGGATGCCAGCCACAGTCTGTTTGCGGTGCGACTGGTGATCAGCGTGTGATTGCCTCCACCCCCCGCACCGCTCAGGTCAGCCAGGGCAATCGCAGAGAGGTTGGTCAGCTGTTGACTGTTGGTGGGATCGTAGACCTGGGAGCCGTAGTAATCGGCATAAGTGCCGCTGGCGGGTGCGGTCTGCACGCGGGTGCGGTACACGAACGGCAGGCCCGGCGCGGGTTGCCCCCCGGCAGTCACGCCAGCGGTCAGCGTTACGTCCACCGTCTGACCAGAGGTGAAGCCGCCATTTTGATTTCCGTTGCTGTCCGTCCAGACCGGCACGGTCACGCGGTTGCCCACCACGGTCGGCGTGCCGCGCGACGGGGCGTTCTGCGACCAGTGGTTCACGACCGTCACGCCGTCTACCGACGTGTCGTCCAGCAGGTTCGTACGGCACAGTGCCAGCGACAGCGGCGAGGACTGACCCAGGCGCGGGCCGTCCGGCGCGAACACGGCCGGGCCGTTCAGCATCAGGCCCGTGGGGTTCGCGGCCGTGCCGCCCAGGCGCACGCCGCACACCGGCTTCACGTTCACATGAGAGTAACCGAAGGGATCGCGGTAGCTTCGCCGCGCCGTGCCGGGTAGCACCCGCACTTCCCGCTGCTCGTACTGCCGGAACAGTTGCGACAGCATCCGGTCGAACGCCGCGCGGTTCCCCGGCAGCTGCGCTTCCAGGGATTCGGTCGCGCTCGTGACGGTGTCCTGCGCGAACGTGAACCAGCCGCTCAGGCTGTACAGGTCATCCTTCGCCTGCGCCTGCAACGGTACCCGGAAGCCCAGCGTGACCGTCCCCACGCCCGGATTCGTTCCGTCGGAACCCGGAATGGTGCGGCTGCTGCGGTTGTGCGCCACGAAGCCGTACGGCAGGTTCTCGCCGCCGAACCCGTTCGCGATGCCCAGCAGTGACACCTCGGACTCGTCGAACAGTTGCAGGGTGTCCTCCTCGCCGGGCAGCAGGGATGGTTGCAGCGTCAGGGGGTCCTGCGTGACCGGACTGGCCGGGTGGATACTCAGCGCCAGTGCCTGCGCCTCGGCCGCCGAGTACGCGGGCAGTCCGGGGTAGCGTTGCAGGTCCGTGAACGCCGACTGCGCGGTGTTCGTGTCCAGGCCCGCCGGGATCACCGTCAGGTTCGGCACGGTGTTGTACGCGCCGTTCTTCACGGTCAGCGTCACGAACACGTACCGCGCGCCCGCCGTGCGCGCCTGTCCCGGCGGCACCAGGTCGGTCGTGGCGCGCACCAGCACGTCCCCGATCTCCACCTGATCCAGTCCGTTCAGCGCCTGTGTACTCAGGCCGGGCCGCGTGACCTGCGCGGTGGGCGCTCCCGACCCCAGGCCCATGACCGTCACCCGGAAGGGCCGCGACTGCTTGGCGGGCGCGGGCGCTGGAGAGGGTGCGGGTGTCGGGGACGGGCCGGGCGGCGGTGTGGTGTGCGGCGTGCCCGGCCCACCACAGGCTGTGAGCAGCGCCGCACTCAGCAGCAGCAATCGAAATCTCGGCATGAACACTCCTTGTCTGGTCGGGTGCTTTCCGTTGCCGCGCGGCGCCCCTGCGGCCCGGCCTGCACGTCGCAGGCACAGCAGGCAGGACGCGCCCCACCCGGAAACGGGGCACCGTGAACGTCCGCGCGCCCGCAGGCAGCGTCAGGACAGCTGTGAAACGGACGTGTTCAGCCGGTCAGAGGTGGCGCTCGATTCATGGTTTCCCTCCATGCCCCATGTGACCGCCCGGAGCTGGAACTCCCGGCCCGCGCGGCGTCTCCCCCTGGGGTGAGTGCAGGGTGCCAGCCGAACAGTGACCGGACCGTGACCGCTCTGCGCGCCGGGCCATACGGACTCCGATTGAATGGCTCTGTAAGCCGTCGCAAGCCGCTCAATCCGAGCGGACTCGGAGAGCGGCGCAGCAGAGCGAGTAGGAGTCGAAGCGCCCCTCCGGACGTGGAGTTGGCAACCCGGCGTCCTTCCGGGTTGTCAACGAAATAAACGGAACCCGTATCATGCCGCAGGGGCCGGAATGCTTTCAGGACGGGCGAAAACTGCCCGGAACCCACGCGCAGCCGACCTCGGGAATGACTTTCGGTTTCTGGGTGGTGGCAGTCCTTCAGCTGGTGGCCGCGCTGGTGCGGGGCGCGGCTTCCAGTTCTTTCAGGGCGCCTGTGACGTGCGTCATGGGGTTGGGGCTGCGGTGAATCCAGGTGATGGTGCCGTGCGGGTCGATCAGGAACGTGGCGCGGCCGGTCATGCCGAGCAGGCCGCTCAGGCCGCCGATCACGCCGTACGCCTGCGCGAGGCTGCGGTCACTGTCGGGAATCAGGGGGAACGTCAGGGAGCAGGTGTCGCGGAACCGGGCCTGCCGGGCTTCGGTGTCGGTGCTGACGCCGATCACCTGCGCGCCGTGTCGTTCGAATTCCGGGAGGGCCGCCTCGAAGCGCTGCGCCTCGATGCTGCATCCGGCGCTGCTGGCGCGCGGGTAGAAGTACAGCACCGTCCACTGTCCGCGCCGGGCTTGCAGGGAGACGGTGCGGCCGTCGTCGCTGCGGCGCGTGAAGTCCGGGGCGGGCTGTCCGACTTGGAGGCTCATGCGCCCGATTGTACGCGCCGCCCTACAATGCGCCGGTGTCTGACGTTGCTGATTCTCTGCTGCGGCCCCTGCGTCCCTATGCGGGGGAGGTCGTGGTGGTGGGCGTGTCGGGCGGCGCGGACAGCGTGGCGCTGCTGCGGGCGCTGCGGCTGGCGGGGGCGCGGCCGGTCGCGGCGCACCTGGATCACGCGTTGCGGGCGGACTCGGCGGCGGACGCCGCGTGGGTGCAGGCGCTCGCGGCGCGGCTGGACGTGCCGTTCGCGACCACGCGGGTGGACGTGGCGGGGGTCGCGGCGCGGCGCGGCTGGAACACCGAGGACGCCGCCCGGCGCCTGCGGTACGACTTCCTGACCCGCACGGCAAAGGCGCACGCGGCGCAGCTGATCCTGACGGCGCACACGCGGCGCGATCAGGCCGAGACGGTCCTGGCGGCCCTGCTGCGCGGCGAGGCAGTCCTGCATGGCATTCCCGCCGCGCGGGGACGGGTGCGCCGCCCGTGGCTGGACGTGCCGCGCGCCGACATCGAGGCGTTCCTGCGGGCGCAGGGTCAGGACTGGCGTGAGGACCCCACCAACGACGACCCCACGTACACCCGCGCCTGGATTCGCCGGGAGGTCATGCCGGTCCTGACCGCCCGCTACCCGGCCGCCGGGGAGGCCCTGGCCCGCGTGGCGGGCATGCAGGCCGAGGACGACGCCGCGCTGAACGATCAGGCCGCCCGCCTGAGCGCGCACGCCCCGCGCGGCAACGTCCCACCGGCCGTGCTGCGCCGCTGGGTGCGCGCCGAGGTGCGCCGCGCCGGACTGGACGTACACGCGCCGCACCTGGAACGGCTGGCCGGGGCGCTGCGGGCAGGGGAGACCGCGCACGTCACCCTGCCCGGCGGGCGCGACGTGACCGTCACCGGGGGCCGGTTGCACCTGACGCCGCAGGCGTACCCGGCACCGGACTTCCCGATTCCCGGCGGCTGGGAGAGGCGCACCCGGCAGAGGGGCGACCGCATCACCCTGCCCGGCGGGACGCGCAAGCTCAGCGACGTCCTGACCGACCGGCACGTGCCGCGCGCCGACCGGGACCGCGTGCCGCTGCTGGTCAGCGGCGAGGGCGTGCAGTGGGTGGGCGTTCAGCCGCCCGTCTGGGCCGTCGGGGCGCGGGAGGCGGCCGCCCAGCCCCCGGACCCGCTGCACGCCGCGATGGGTGAGGCCCTGGCCCAGGCGCACGACGCCGCCCGCGCGCAGGAAGTCCCGGTCGGCGCGGTCGTCCTCGGCCCAGATGGGCAGGTGGTCGGACGGGGCCGCAACACCAGCCGCGAGCACGGCGACATGACCCGCCACGCCGAACTGGCCGCCCTGCGGGACGCCGCCCGCACCCTCGGCACGCCGTACCTGAGCGGTTGCACGCTGGTCGTCACGCTCGAACCCTGCCCCATGTGCCTGGGCGCGGCCCTCGAAGCGCGCGTCGGGCACGTCGTGTACGGCGCCGCGAACCCCAAGGCCGGTGCGCTGGGCGGCTTGACCGACCTGCTCGCCGCGCACTGGGGGCACACCCCGACCGTCACGGGCGGCGTCCGTGCCCACGAGGCTGCCCGCCTCCTGAAAGACGTGTTCGGCCATCTGCGCGCCGGCCGGCAGCGGGGCACGCCGGACCGGTAGGCTGCCAGCAGGGATTCAGCGCCGCAGGGCGTCCAGGGAGACCCGCAGCGCCCGCAGAGCGTCCACGCTGAGGCCCAGGCGCTGACCGCCTGACAGAAATTATGAGAAAGCGTCCCCGATAGGGGACACTTTCTGTTTGTGAAGACCGAAAATGCCACCGGGGACGCCCCACGACTCTACCAAGCCATCCTCCCGCATCTCCAGGGTGCCCTGTGGAATGACGTCCGCAACGTCCACACCCTTGCCTGGATGGTCACGGGAATGCTGC